>CAJMRR010000074.1 GCA_905215835.1 uncultured bacterium
TCGATGAGACGTGCGCGGCGCGCGCCGCGTCCTCGCCGAGCGCTCGCTTGATGCCCGCCGTCTCGGACGAATCGTTGAGCTTGGTCGAGGTGCCGTGGGCATTGATGTAGAGACCCTCGGAAGGCTTGACGTCACCCTCGGCAACCGCCAGCGATATCGCGCGGGCAATGCCGGCAGCCTCGGGATCGGGGCTCGTGATGTGATAGGCATCATCGGTGTTGCCGTAGCCCACGACCTCGGCATAAATGTGCGCACCGCGCGCCTGCGCATGTTCCATGCTCTCGAGCACGAGCACGCAGGCGCCCTCGCCCATCACAAAGCCGTCGCGGTCTGCATCGAACGGACGGCAGGCCGTCGCGGGATCGGGGTTGGTGGTCAATGCGCGGCAGGACGTAAAGCCCGCAACGGCATCGGGGATAATTGCGGCCTCGGCGCCGCCGGCGAGGATCTCTTCGGCATAGCCGTGCTTGATGGCGCGGAACGCCTCGCCCACCGCATGGGCCGAGGTTGCGCACGCGGTCACCACGGGCAGGGTCGGGCCCTTTGCCTTGTGGCGGATTGCGATATTGCCCGATGCCATGTTGGGGATCATCATCGCGATCATATAGGGCGATGCGCGGCGGGGCCCACGTTCGGCAATCGTATGGACGTTGTCGACGAGCGTCGTCATGCCGCCCACGCCCGAGCCCACGTAGACGCCCAGGCGCTCGCGATCGATGGCGCCTTCGACATCAAAGCCCGCATCGTGCATGGCTTCGTCCGAAGCCGCCATCGCAAACTGAACGCAGGGGTCGAGATGCTTGGCGTCACGCTTGCCAAAGTACTCGTTGCCGTCAAAGCCCTTGACCTCGGCTGCCACCTTGACGGCAAACGTATCGGTATCGAAGTGCGTGATCGGGCCGATGCCGCACGTGCCGGCGCACATGGCCGCCCAGGTGGCAAGCGCGGTGTTGCCGAGCGGCGACACGGCACCGATACCGGTGATTGCAACTCTCTGTTCCATCATGGTCTCCTCATCCAAGCCGTTCTTCGGCCCTGGTTTCTACATCGCCATTCCGCCGTCGACGCGTACGACTTCGCCCGTAATGTAGGCAGCCGCGTCGCTCGCCAAAAAGCGCACCACGCCGGCCACTTCCTCGGGACGCGCCATGCGCCTCAGGGGAATCTGCTCCTCGCACGCCGCACGCACCTTATCCGATAGCTTTGCCGTCATATCGGTCTCGACAAACCCGGGTGCGACCGCGTTCACTCGTACGCCGCGGGGCGCAAGCTCGCGCGCCACCGCCTTGGTCAGGCCGATCACGCCCGCCTTGGAGGCAGCGTAGTTGGCCTGCCCGGCATTGCCCATCAGGCCCACGACCGAGCTCATGTTGACGACGCAGCCGCCGCGCTGACGCATAAAGGTCTTGGTGAGTGCGCGCGTCGTGTTAAACGTTCCTTTAAGATTGACATCGAGCACGCGATCGAAGGCGTCATCGCCCATGCGCATGAGCAGGCCATCGCGGGTGATGCCAGCGTTGTTGACGAGCGCCCAAATGGAGCCAAAGTCGTTGAGGACCGCTTCCACGCACGCGTTGACGGCAGCGGGGTCGGCCACGTCGCATTGATATGCGCGTGCCGCGGCGCCAGCCGCCTCGCAGGCTTCGCACGTCTCGCGCGCCGCATCGACGCTTCCGGCATAGACGACGGCGATATCAAAGCCGTCCTCCGCCAGACCGACAGCGCAGGCGCGGCCGATACCCCGCGAGCCGCCCGTGACCAGTGCCACGCGACGTGAGTCGTTGCGCTCGAGCGCGCCATTGTTCAAGTTGCCCATGTCATTCCTTTCGGGTTACAGCCCTGTGGACTATGCGAGCTCGTCGGCAATAGCTGCGACTTGCTCGGCCGTCTCGCACGAATACACACGAACGTCGCTCAACGTACGCTTGACCAGGCCGGACAGCGTTTTGCCGGGGCCGACCTCAATAAATGTGTCGATGCCTTGATCCTGCAGAGCATGCAGCGTATCGACCCAGCGCACGGCATGGCTCACCTGATTGGCCAAGACATCCGATGCCGCTCGCGGGTCCGCCGGATAGGGCGCCGCCGTCATATTTGCCATAACAGGAATCAGCAGCGGAGACGGCGCGTGGCCGGCTTGGATATACGTCGCCAGCCCCTCGGTCGCCTCTGCCATATAGGGGCTATGGAATGCACCCGACACCGCGACTTTCATAGCGCGGCCGCCAGCCTCTTTTACTAGGACGTCAAGCTCCTGCAGCGCCTCGGACGCTCCGGCCACAACCATCTGCTGCGGACTGTTGTAGTTGACCGGCCAGCAGTCCTCGCCGGCCTGCGCAGCCAGGTTCTCGACTTGCGCAGCATCAAGTTTGATGACGGCGCGCATGCCGCCGGGGTGACGCTCGGCCGCCGTGGCCATCAATGCCGCGCGCTCACACACAAGCTCAAAACCCGCTCGCGTATCGAATGCCCCCGCAAAGGTGAGTGCAGCGACCTCGCCCAGCGAGAATCCCGCACAGGCGGCAGGCACCACGCCGCGCTCGCGCAGAGCGTTAGCCGCTGCCAGGTCGTGAACGAACACGCACGGCTGCGTGTTCTCGGTCTGCGAGAGCTCCTCCTTGGAGGCGCTCCGGCACTGCTCGCTGGTCCCCGGGCGCACCTCGTCGACAATGGCGAACACCTCGGCGGCCGCCGGCGATGCCTCGATCAGGTCGACGCCCATCGCGGGGTGCTGGGCACCCTGGCCGGCAAACAAAAACGCTACGCCACCCATGCGCACGCACCCTTCAGGACGTGCTCGGCGCCATCGACCAGGTCGTCAACGATTTCGCGTGCGCTCTGGCGCTCGTTGACCATGCCGGCAATCTGTCCACACAAAAACGAACCCTCTTCGTAGTTGCCGTCCTTGGCGGCCTTACGCAGCGCACCGGTTCCCATAGCACCGAGCTCCTCGGCACTCGCGCCGGAACCCTCGCTCTTGGCATAGGCGTTGGTGAAGGGGCTCTTGAGGGCGCGCACTGGATGTCCCGTCGAGCGACCGGTCGCACGCGTCGAAGTGTCGTTGGCCTTCAGGACCATCTCTTTGTACTGCTCCGAGACGGTGCACTCGTCTGCGACCAGAAAGCGCGTACCCACTTGCACGCCTTCGGCGCCCAGCATAAAGGCGGCCGCCACGCCGCGGCCGTCGGCAATACCGCCGGCGGCCACGACGGGAATGTCAACCGCATCGACGACCTGCGGCACCAGTGCCATCGTCGAGGTCTCGCCAATATGGCCGCCCGATTCGGTACCCTCGGCAACAACCGCCGTGGCTCCACGACGTGCCACGAGGCGCGCCAGCGCCACCGAGGCAACGACCGGGATGACCTTGATGCCTGCCTCGTTCCACGCCTTCATGTACTTGGTGGGATTGCCGGCGCCCGTCACGACGACCGGAACTCGCTCGTCAATCACGACCTGCGCGACCTCGTCGGCAAACGGGCTCATGAGCATGACGTTGACGCCAAAGGGCTTATCCGTCTTGGCGCGCAGCTCATGAATCTGATCGCGAAGCCAGTTGGCGTCGGCGTTCATGGCCGCGATGATGCCTAAGCCACCCGCCTCGGACACTGCGGACGCCAGCGAGGCATCGGCAATCCAGGCCATACCGCCCTGGAACACGGGCTTTTCGATGCCGAGCAGATCGCAGAGAGGAGTCTTGAGCATCTCTACTTCTCCAATGCCGCCTCGACCGTATCGGCGAACTCGCCGACCGTCTTGGGGTTCTCCTCGGTATCGAGCTGGATGCCAAACTCGTCCTCGACGGCGACGAGGATCTCGACGGTGCCCAGGCTGTCGAGACCAATCTCCTCGAGCGTGGACTCGGGCTTCATCTCGACATCGTCAAGACCGGCGGTCTCGCGGATAACGTCGCAAACGCGCTCGAAGGTCTTCTGATCTGCCATGGTAGTTCTCCTTTGGTTGTGCCCTAGGGCGTTTTTATTTCCTATGTGCGACTACTTCCAACGAAGCAGATAGCCACCTATATCCAGACCGGCGCCAAATCCAACCAAGACGATGGTGTCGCCTGTGTGAAGTGCACCGGCGTTTGCCAGCCGGTCGAGGGCAAGCGGAATGCATGCGCTCGAAATGTTGCCGGTCTCGCGCAACGTGCGAACCACGCGCTCGTCCGGCACGCCCAGGCGCTTGACCGCCTGGCTCAGGATTCGTTCGTTAGCCTGATGGAATACAAAATGATCGATGTCTTCGACCAAAATGCCCGCATCGATCGCAAGCTTATGGACCGTGTCGCAGATGGCGTTGACGCCGAACTTGAACACGCGGCGGCCATTCATGGACAGCACGCTCGCGCTATCTGCGGAAGCCTTAAACGGCGAGGTACCGACCAGACCGGGAACGCGCAACGTCTCGACGTCGGGCGCCGTCGAAAGTTCAACGGCAAGGGGACTGTCTCCCCCGGCCTCAATCACTGCGGCGCCTGCCCCATCGCCAAAGAGCACGCAGGTGGCACGGTCGGTCCAGTCGAGCGCGCGCGTCATCTGCTCGGCAGCAACGACAAGCACGCGCTCGGCGCGACCGCGGGCGATATAGCCCTCGGCGACATCGAGCGCAAATACGAAGCCGGCACAAGCCGCCGAGACATCGAAGGCAGGGCACGTCGCGCCTAGTCGCTCAGCAACGGCACACGCCTCAGCGGGAACAAGGTGGTCACCCGTCGTCGTCGAGCAGACGATCAGATCCAGCTGGCTCGCGTCGATTCCGGACACCTGGAGTGCCCGCTCACTCGCCGCTACGGCAAGGTCGTCAAGTGACTCGGTGGTGCAGACGTGGCGGCTCTTGATACCCGTGCGGGTAAAAATCCACTCATCCGAGGTATCGAGGAACTCAGACAGCTCGTCATTGGAAACACTGCGTTCAGGAAGCGCCGAGCCTGTTCCAAGAATCGTGAAACCCATCACTAACCTCCTTTGAGTTGTTGACGTGTTTACATCGACCAAGAGAGGATAACGCATTTCAGTCTTTGTTGACGTGTTAACATTAAATTGTCCAAATGCGACAAAGGCTTCACATTGTGTCTATCTCTCGACACCATTGCGCGATTGCC
Source organism: uncultured bacterium (assembly GCA_905215835.1). Classification (GTDB taxonomy): domain Bacteria; phylum Actinomycetota; class Coriobacteriia; order Coriobacteriales; family Coriobacteriaceae; genus Collinsella. The sequence goes on from CAJMRR010000074.1 coordinate 5,105, forward strand.
TTATTTACTTAGGAGGTAGCAGCTGTTATGGATTCTCGTTTAACGATAGTCGACGTAACCAGATCGACCAACGATGACCTGCTCGAGGCAGGAAAACAGGGTGCGCCGCACGGCACAGGACTTGCCGCCCGCGCGCAAACGGCAGGACGCGGCCGGCGCGGCCACAAGTGGGATTCAACCGCCGGCAACCTATTGCTTTCGATTGTCCTGCGTCCATGCGTTAATCCCGCAAAGTACTCTGGTCTTGCCGCCGTCAGCGGCCTAGCGGTGCTCGAAGCACTCGAAAAGCAGGGTCTTGCAAACGAGATTGGCCTCAAATGGCCCAACGACCTGGTCGCGCGAGGACGCAAGCTCGGCGGCATTCTGGTCGAGGCCGCACGCGATAGCGAAGGCAAACCTTTCGCCGTCTGCGGTATTGGCGCCAATGTGAACTATGTGCCCTCGAAGGTTCCCGATGGCGGCCTGCCGGCAATCGGTCTCTCGGATCTCAACGAGAACGTTCCCGCCGTCGATGTGCTACTCAAGGAGGTCTATCACACCGTCGTAAACGCTGTGGACGCGTGGGCAGATCTGCTCAATGCCATGGAAGAAAACGCCGGGCCGCTCGCGCCCGTCCACGGCGAATATGTCGCTCGCCTCCATTGGATTGGGGAGCACGTTATCGCCCGTTCCCCTGCCGGTGACGAGCTGGCACGCGGCATCTTTAAAACCGTCGACGCCTTTGGTCGCGCGTGTATCGAAACGGAAGGCGGCTTGCGTTTCTTCCATTTTGAGGAGGCGTCTTTGCGCCCCTTGAGCAAATAGGGCATCACAACCACCCTCTCGGCAGCCTTGCCCGGCGGTCCAAAACCATCATTCAAAACAAAAGGGCCCCGCTACCGTAACGGCAGCGGGGCTCTATAAGCTATGAACGATATCGCTTAGAGCTTGATGTCGATGTCGACGCCAGCGGGGAGGTCGAGACGCATGAGCGAATCAACGGTGCCCGAGGTGGGGTCGAGGATGTCGATGAGGCGCTTGTGAGTGCGCATCTCGAACTGCTCACGGGAGTCCTTGTTCACGTGCGGCGAGCGGATAACCGTGTACAGGTTGCGCTCGGTGGGCAGGGGGACAGGACCGGAAACGCGAGCGCCGGTCTTCTGAGCGGTCTCGACGATGAGCTTCGCGGACTGATCGACGACCTCGTGATCATAGCCCTTGAGGCGAATGCGGATCTTCTGGGTAGCCAACTTAAACCTCCAAAGAGTGCGAGAAGTGTTCTCGCAGGATTACGTAACAGGGAGCTCGAACTTAGGCGTTCTTGCTCATGACCTCGTCCACGATGGACTTGGGCGCGGGCTCATAAGAGTCGAACTGCATCGTGTAGGATGCACGGCCCTGGGTCTGGGAGCGAAGGTCGGTAGCGTAACCGAACATCTCGCCCAGCGGCACCTTGGCACGGATGAGCTTGCTGTTCTTGCGATCCTCCATGCCCTCGATCTTGCCGCGGCGACCGGAGAGGTTGCCCATAACGTCGCCCATGTACTGCTCGGGGGTCTCAACCTCGACAGCCATGATCGGCTCGAGCAGCTGCGGATCGGACTTCTTGAGGGCGTCCTTGATAGCCATGGAACCGGCGATCTTGAAGGCGGCCTCGGAGGAGTCGACCTCGTGGTAAGAACCGTCGAACAGGGTGACCTTAACGTCGAGGACCGGGAAGCCGGCGATAACACCGGTGTTCAGGGCCTCCTGGATGCCCTTGTCGATGGACGGGATGTACTCCTTGGGCACGACGCCGCCGACGATAGCGTTGACGAACTCGTAGCCGAAGCCCTCCTCCATCTTCTCGAGCTTGATGACGGCGTGGCCGTACTGACCGCGACCGCCGGACTGACGGACGAACTTGCCCTCAGCCTTCTCGACGTCGTGACCAGCGGTCTCGCGGTAGGCAACCTGGGGCTTACCAACGTTAGCGTCAACCTTGAACTCGCGGAGCAGACGGTCGACGATGATCTCGAGGTGCAGCTCGCCCATGCCGGCGATGATGGTCTGGCCGGTCTCGTGGTTGGTGGACACCTGGAAGGTCGGGTCCTCCTCGGCGAGCTTGGTCAGAGCCAGGGACATCTTGTCCTGCTCGGCCTTGGTCTTGGGCTCGATGGCAACGTCGATAACGGGCTTAGCGAACTCGATCTTCTCGAGGACGATCTCCTTGCCCTCGGCGCACAGGGTGTCGCCGGTGGTGGAGTTCTTGAAGCCGACGCAAGCGACGATGTCGCCGGCGGCAGCGTCGTCACGGTCGATACGCTCGGCGGCGTTCATCTCGAGGATGCGGCCGAGGCGCTCGCGCTGACCGTTGGAAGCGTTGACCACGTAGGAGCCGGACTCGGCGCGGCCGGAGTAAACGCGGACATAGGTGAGCTTACCGACGAACGGGTCGGTCATGATCTTGAAGACCAGGCCGGAGAAGGGCTCGTCGAAGGAAGGATGACGCTGAATCTCCTCGCCGGTGTCCGGATCGGTACCGGTGACGGCCTCGACGTCGAGCGGGCTGGGCAGGTAGTCGACGACAGCGTCGAGCAGCTCCTGAACGCCCTTGTTCTTGTAGGCGGAACCCACGAAGACGAGGTTGAGCTCGTTGGCCAGAACGCCCTTGCGCAGAGCAGCCTTGAGCTCCTCGACGGTGAAGTCCTCCTCCATGAGAATCTTCTCCATGAGCTCGTCGTCAAAGCTGGCAGCGGCGTCGAGGAGCTCCTCGCGCTTGGTGGCAGCGATGTCGGCAAACTCAGCCGGAATCTCGTCCATCGGCTCAGGGTAGGTCATACCCTTCTCGTCGGCCTTGAAGTCCCATGCAGTCATGGTAACGAGGTCGATGACGCCCCAGAAGTTGTCCTCGGCGCCCATCGGGACCTGAGCGGCCACGGCGTTGGCGTCGAGACGATCCTTCATGGTCTCGATAGCGTTGAAGAAGTCAGCGCCCACGCGGTCATACTTGTTGATGAAGGCGATGCGGGGGACGTTGAAGGTGGAAGCCTGACGCCAAACGGTCTCAGACTGAGGCTGAACGCCGGCAACGGCGTCGAAGACGGCGACAGCGCCATCGAGGACGCGCAGGCAGCGCTCGACCTCGGCGGTGAAGTCAACGTGGCCCGGGGTGTCGATGATCTGGATGCGGTAGTCCTTACCGTCCTTGTTCCAGAAGCACGTGGTAGCAGCGGAGGTAATGGTTACGCCGCGCTCCTGCTCCTGAACCATCCAGTCCATGGTGGCAGCGCCCTCATGGACCTCACCGATCTTGTGGGTCTTACCGGTGTAGTAAAGAATACGCTCGGTCGTGGTGGTCTTACCGGCATCGATGTGGGCCATGATGCCGATGTTACGGGTATCGGAAAGCTTGTACTTAGGCTTAGCCATGTTAGTTCCTTACCTTAACTTACCAACGATAGTGAGAGAACGCGCGGTTAGCCTCGGCCATCTTGAAGACGTCCTCACGCTTCTTGACGGAAGCGCCCAGGCCGTTGGAAGCGTCGAGGATCTCGTTGGCGAGACGCTCGGCCATGGTCTTCTCCTTGCGAGCGCGGGAGAAGTTGACGATCCAGCGGATGCCCAGAGCGGTGGAACGACGGGAGTTGACCTCCATCGGGACCTGATAGGTAGCGCCACCGACACGCTTGGGCTTAACCTCGAGCGTGGGCTTGACGTTGTCCATAGCCTTCTTGAAGGTAGCGAGAGCGTCGCCACCCTCGGACTTCTCGGCAACGATCTCGAAAGCGGTGTAAACGATGCGCTCAGCGGTGGCCTTCTTGCCGTCAAGAAGGACCTTGTTGATGAGCTGAGTCACCAGGCGGTTGTTGTAAACGGCGTCAGGCTGAACCTCACGACGATTAGCTGCTGCACGACGCGGCATGTGAAATCTCCTTAAGTGTCTACCGTGCGGCGCTTAGGCGGCACACGGCGAAAGTATCAAAACGTTATCTGGCTTATTTAGCCTTGGGGCGCTTAGCACCGTACTTGGAACGGGCCTGCATACGGTTCTGGACCGGAGCAGCGTCGTAGGCGCCACGGATGACGTGATAACGGACACCAGGGAGGTCACGGACACGACCGCCGCGGACGAGCACGATGGAGTGCTCCTGCAGGTTGTGGCCCTCACCCGGGATGTAAGCAGTAACTTCGATGCCGTTGACGAGGCGAACACGGGCAACCTTACGAAGAGCCGAGTTCGGCTTCTTGGGGCTCGTGGTGAAGACGCGGGTGCACACGCCGCGCTTCTGGGAGTTGTGCTGCAGAGCAGCGTTCTTGGACTTCTTGGGCACGGAACGACGGCCCTGGCGAACCAGCTGGTTAATAGTAGGCAAAGCGTACTCCTTCTCGAATGATTCCAGCTTTCTGTAAAGTGCAACGGCTTGAATCGAGGGGTCAGCATCCCCCTACGAAACACGCAGTTCGATAGGATACGTGGCGTTAGCTGTGCCGTCAACAGACCACGCCGCCGGGCGTATCCCAAAATGAGCATATTTCCGCAAAGCCTACACAAAAGGAATCCCCTTTTGTGCGCAGGGGCGGATTCCCGGGCCGGGCGGCCTGCGGTTTTAGTTTGCTGCTCTACAGTCCTGGCTCGCACGGAGGCCACATTAAGTGGCCTCCGGCTCGTGCGGAACTCG
>CAJMRR010000075.1 GCA_905215835.1 uncultured bacterium
GCCGCCACGCGCTCGAGCGTATGGACCAGTGCGGCAATGGCACAGGCCAGGCCACCCTTCATATCGCAGGCACCGCGGCCGTAGAGCTTGCCGTCGCGCACGACCGCCCCGAGCGGCGTAATGTCCGCGTCCCAGCCGTCGCCCAAGGTGACTGTATCCATGTGGCAGATGTAGACGAGTCGCGGCTCGTCGCTCAAACCGGGCACGGTGACCATGAGATTGCGGCGCCCGGGCAGCACTTCGAGTTCCTCAACCTGCACGGCATGGAGCACCGGATGACTCAACCGCTCCAGTTGAGCCTCAACCAACGCTTTGATATAGCGTTCAATCTCGCCCTCATACGCACCTGGGTCGGAACTGTCGATCCGCACGAGCCCTTGCGTAAGCCGCCAAGCAAAATCTGTATCAACCATAGGCACCTCACATATAGTTAGGTCAACATACAAATTGTATGTCAAGAAGCGGCTCGGTGCATTTAATGGAGCGCTCACAAAAACGGGGGCGCCTCTCGTGCGAAAGGCGCCCCCGCGGGCATTCAATGTCAGTGACGGGCAGGCCACATGGGGAACTGCCCGTCAGATCAGCCGACGCTACTTGATCACGCGCACGCGATACATCGAAGGAATCTGCTTGAGCGCCTCGATGGTACTGGTGTCAAGGTGCTCGTCCGTGTCGAACATGGTGTAGGCGTTCTCGCCGGCGGACTCGTTGGTCATACGCTGCACGTTGGCATTGTCCTTAGCCAGGATTGCCGTGATCTGACCGATCATGTTGGGCACGTTGGCGTGCAGGCAGGCGATGCGGCTCGCGGCGCGCGCCTTGCCCATGCTGCAGGCGGGGTAGTTGACGCTGTGTGCGATGTTGCCGTTCTCCAGGTAATCCTTGAGCTCACTGATGGCCATGTCGGCACAGTTGGCCTCGGCCTCGCCGGTGCCGGCGCCCGAGTGCGTGGTGATAAACGTATTGGGCATCTTGACGGTCTTGGGCGTGGCAAAGTCGCAGCTAAACCAGCTGAGCTTTCCCTCGCGCAGGGCGGCGTCAACGGCGTCCTCGTCAATGATGGTCTCGCGTGCGTAGTTGATGAGCACGGCGCCCGGGGCCAGCAGGTTGATCTGCTCGGTGCTGATCATGCCGATGGTGTCGGCCTTGCTGGGCACGTGCACAGTGAGGTAGTCGCAGCCGCGGCAGAGGTCCTCGAGCGTGCCCACGCGCTGCACCTCGCGGCTCAGCACCCACGCGTGCTCGACGGAAATGAACGGATCGTAGCCGTAGACGTCCATGCCCAGGTCGACGCAGGCGTTGGCGACCTTGGAGCCCACGTTGCCCAGACCGATGACGCCGATGCGCTTACCCTTGAGCTCGCGGCCCACAAAGGCCTTCTTGGCCTTTTCGGCGTCGACCTGAATCTCGGGGTCGTCGGCGTTGTCGCGCACCCAGTTCATTGACTGCACCACGCCGCGGCTCGAGAGCACCAGCATGCCCAGGACGAGCTCCTTGACAGCGTTGCTGTTGGCGCCGGGGGAGTTAAAGACGACGACGCCCTTTTTGGCGTACTCCTCGACGGGGATGTTGTTGACGCCGGCGCCGCAGCGGGCGATGGCGCGGATGCCCTCGGGCAGCTCGTAGCCGTGCAGGTCGGTGGAGCGCATCAGGATGGCGTCGGCCTCCTCGGCGGTGCTCACAAATTCGTAGCCCTCGCCAAACTCGACCTTGCCGTCTTTGGTAATGTCGTCGATGGTCTTAATCTTGCGCATGAAAAACTCCTAAGCAGGTTTGTTTAAAACAAGTGGTTTGAAGTGGCTGGTCGGCCCGCGCGTTGCGGGCTAGTTAGATCGCGGACTCAAACTATGCTGCGCTTCGAAGTCCTTCATGTGCGAGGCCAGTGCCTGCACGTCTTCCATGGTCACGGCGTTGTAGACGCTGGCGCGCATGCCGCCCACCAGGCGATGGCCCTTGACGTTTTGAATCTGGTGCTCGGCCGCGCCTGCGACAAAGGCCGCATCGAGCTCGGCGTCGCCGGTGCGGAAGGTAACGTTGGCGATGGAGCGGCTGTCGGCCTGCGTGGTGCTATGGAACAGCTCGCTGTGCTCGAGCAGGTCGTAGAGCAGGTTGGCTTTGGCCCAGTTTCGTTCGGCCATGGCGGCAAGTCCGCCGGTCTCCTCGACCCAGTGGAACACCTTGCCGCACACGTAGATGCCAAAGGTGTTGGGCGTGTTGAGCATGGAGCCCTTGGCAGCCTGGGTTTTAAGGTCCAGGTACTGCGGCGTCTGCGCAAAGGCGGGGCCTTCGGCGATAAGGTCGTCGCGCGCGATGACCACGGTCACGCCCGCAGCGCCGGCGTTTTTTTGTGCGCCGGCGTAAATGAGCCCGTAGCGTTCAACGTCGAGCGGCTGCGACAGAAAGCAGCTCGAGACATCGGCGACCAGCGGCACATCGCCGCAGTTGGGTAGCTCGTGGTACATGGTGCCAAAGATGGTGTTGTTCTGGCAGATGTAAACGTAGTCGAGCCCGTCGCCCGCGGCCTCGGCGGCAATGCGCGCGTTGACGTCGGCCATGGTGGGTATGCGGTCGAAATTGGTGTCCTCGGAGCTCGCGAGCAGCACGGCCTCGCCGTATTTTGTGGCCTCCTTGTACGCCTTGTTGGCGAAGTTGCCGGTCACGACGTAGCCGGCGCGGCCGCGGCGCATGAGGTTCATGGGGATGCCCGCAAACTGCAGCGTGGCGCCGCCCTGCAAAAACAGGACACGGTAGTTGTCGGGGATGCTCAGCAGGCGGCGCAGGGTTGCCTCGGCGTCGTCGATGATCTGCTGGTACATGCTAGATCGATGGCTCATCTCGAGCACGGACATGCCGCAACCGCGGTAGTCCATCATCTCGTCGGCGATCTCGGCGAGCACGCTTGTAGGCAGCGCGGCCGGGCCAGCTGAGAAGTTGTGCACACGTGCCATCTTCTAGTTCCCCTCGTAGTCGTTTGAACGTTCGGGATACTTTAGCACAGTGGAGCGCCAGGCGCGACCGCATCACGGTAAAACTCGAGTGCGCTGCTATGATTTACAGGATGGTTACATGGGGGAGAGGTGACCTTACCTGATGGCTCGCATCCGATCCGCCTCGGCCTTCGCTTGTTTCCAGGGTCGAATGCGGCCGTTCACCAGGTCATCGTAGCCACGCGTGACGGCACGCTGGATGCGATCTTCGCGTTCCTGCATAGGGGCAGCGCGGCGCTGCGCCAGTTGCCTTTGGCTCCATATTTACCTCAAGGCTTCAGAGGCTTTGTTGCGCAATAAATTTGACTTCGATCCGTTTGCCGTGCAGTCAAAGCACCCCACCTCTCATTTGTTGCCGTCTGTGGGAGCGTGCCCCTCGTTTATCCTCTCTAGACCTCACGACCCCGTACTTAAACGGTATGATTGGAAGGCATGTTTGCATCGCCCCGATGCAAATAAAAAGGCCCGAACCCTTGGAGTGTGTCCTGTGGATAACACCGACAAAATATCGCTGGGAGGCGTGCTCACGCGCGAGCAGTTTTTGCTGCCCGAGATGCGTATTGTCGCCGCGTTGCGCCTGGAGGGCGTGAGCGACGACGAGATCGTCGCGCGCGTTAAGCACGACAACCTGTTTCAGTATCCCACCGAGCGCATGCTGGCCGATCGCGCCCGCGTGTGCCTGCGCCGCTTTGATGCCATAGCGCTCGACGAAGTGCAGTGCACTGCCCGAGGTATCGACAAAGATACTGCCGACCAAGCGGTCGCGCGCATTATGGACCTGATTGCCAACGGCATGCCCGATCAGGCGGCCCAGGCAAACCTATTTGCCATGATGTGTCGCTATACCATGGTTCGCGAGCTCATTCAGGTGGAGATCGGCGAGCGCATGGCCAGCTTCGACTACACCTTTACCGATGTTGACCTTAACGCGTTTGTCACCCGTTTTCAGGTTGAGCATGCCGAGGCCGTCAAATGGTCGGATGCAACGCTGGAGCGCATTAAGGGCACCCTGCGTCAGATTCTGCGCAGTGCCGGTTTTAAGACATCGCAGCGCACCGACGCGCTCCAGCCCCTGCTGCTCGACCCCGATGTAGAGCAGGTCATCCGCGACCTCGGCGACATGGACGCCCTGGCCGCACTCACCGGGCAGGTGATGTAGCCCATGACAATATACCAGCCGCACATTCGCCCACGTAACCGAGCCGAGCGCATCCATGAGGACTTTGACCATCGCCGCGAGGCGCTGCGCGATCGCCTGCAAGACCAGGATTTCTTGGCCAACAAGGGCATCGGCAACGAGATCGGCTTCTACACGTTTTGCTACGATCCTTCGCTGGAGTTTGAGTGCCGCGCCTACGTGGACGAGCTCAAAGCGGACGCCCAGGCTGGCAAGCTGCCGTGCAATCTGCAGGTCTTTAACCTGTACGACGTGATGCTCGATATCTGCGAGCAGCGCCGAATTTTGCGTGCGATACCCCGGCGCGAGGCAAAGATCGGTTCGGAAGCGCAGGTCAAAGAGTTGCAAAAGCCTTGCAGCTCCAAGAGCTTTGCCCAGTACCTCTTGGAGCATACCCAGCCACATCAGCCCGGCGATGTGATCCTGCTCACGGGCGTGGGCGAGGTCTTTCCGCTACTGCGCGTGCACAACCTGCTCAACGACATGCTTGCCGATTTTGGCACCGTGCCCGTTGTCGTCATGTATCCCGGCAGCTTTGACGGCCGCCAGCTCAAGTTGTTCAACAAAGAGAACGCCAGCAACTACTACCGCGCGTTCGATATCTCTTAGGAGCGACAGATGATCATCCAAGACCTGTTTTCCAAGGACATCAACCGTTCCATCAACGGCGTCGTCAAGGTACAGGACGCCAGCGACGAATCGGTGCGCCAGGAGCTCGACGAGTACGTGGTGACGCGCGAGCTGCAGGGTCATTTTGCGCACTTCTTCGAGGCGTACGATAAGGCGCTCGACGTTCCCACCGACAACATGGGCGTGTGGATTAGCGGTTTCTTTGGCTCCGGTAAATCGCACTTCCTCAAGATGCTCTCGTATCTGCTGCAAAACGATGAGATTGCCGGCAAGCGCGCCGTCGATTACTTTGATGGCAAGATTTCCGACCCCATCGTAGCCGCTAGGGTTCGTCGTTGCTGCGAGGTTCCCACCGAGGCGATCCTGTTTAACATCGACAGCAAGGGCGGCCAGTGGAAAGAGGGTGACACCTCGCGCACGGCCCTGCTGCGCGCCTTCGAGCGCGTGTTCTTTGAGCACCTGGGCTTTTTTGGCGAGGACCTTAAGCTCGCGCGCTTGGAGCAGCATATCGACAGCAAGGGCAAGACGCAGGAGTTCCGCGCTGCCTACGAGCGCATTGGCGGCGGCAACTGGCTCGAGGACCGCGAGAGCTATAGCTACTTTGAGGATGACATCGTCGAGGCCCTGCAAGAGGTCCTGGGCATGAGCGAGCAGGCCGCGCGCCACTGGTTCGACGGCACCGAGGACGACGCCATCGCTGCCGACACCTTTGCCAAGATGGTCAAGCAGTATGCCGACAAGCGCGCCGAGGAGTGCGGCGGCGAGTTCCGCCTGCTGTTTATGGCCGACGAGGTGGGTCAGTTTATTGGCTCCGATGCCGACATGAGCACGAGCCTTATGCTGTCGCTGCAGACGCTCGTCGAGGAGCTGGGTAGCCGTTGCGGTGGCCGCGTGTGGGTCATGGTGACCAGCCAGGAGGCTATCGACGAGGTCGCCATGATCGTGGGCGACGACTTCTCCAAGATTCAGGGCCGCTTTAACACGCGCCTTTCGCTCTCCAGCTCCAGCGTGGACGAGGTTATCCAGCGCCGCGTGCTGCAAAAGAACGATGCCGCCTCGGCAAAGCTCCAGCAGGACTACGAGGTCCAGAGCACCGTGCTCAAAAATGTGTTCTCCTTTGACGGTTCGCGCGGCGATCTGATTGGCTATGCCAGCCGCAAGGATTTTACGGACAGCTACCCGTTTGTGAACTACCAGTTTAAGGTGCTGCCCGACGTTATGACCGAGGTGCGCAAGCACGGCGTCAAGGCCAAGCACATGTCCACGGGCGAGCGATCCATGCTCTCGGCCTTCCAGGAATCGGCCCAGGCCATCCAAGATCAAGAGGTGGGCGCCCTGGTGCCGTTCTGGCGCTTCTTCGATACCATTGCCAAGGATCTGGAGCACGGCGTGATCCAGGTGGTCACGCGTGCCGAACGTGCGGCCGAGGATGGCCATGGTCTTAAGACCGAGGACGTTAAGGTCCTAAAGCTGCTGTACCTGATCCGCTATATCGACTACATCAAGTCCAACGTCGAGAACATCTCTATCCTTATGGTCGACGGCATGGACGTGGACAAGGCCGCTCTTAAGGACCGCGTTAAGGAGTCGCTCGACCGCCTGGTGCGCGAGAACTACGTGGCACGTCAGGGTGATGCGTACAACTTCCTTACCGACGAGGAGCAGGATATCTCGCGCGCCATTAGCGAGACGCCGGTGGATGCTGCCCTGATTATCGAGGGCATTAAAAAGTCGCTCTTTAGCGGTATCTATACGGCTACCAAGCTGCGCGTGGGCGCCAACGACTTTCCCTTCGACCGCTATGTAGACGATTCTGCCTATGGTGTGGCCCAGGGTGGCATGAAGCTCAATGTAGTCACGGTGGCCGATGACCTTTCGCGTGCCGACGACGCCGAGCTTGCTGTCAAGTCGGCCAATATCGCGCTGGTGGTGCTGGCAGACGACATCGACTACTTTGACGACCTGCAGAATGTGGCTAAGATCCGCAAGTATCGCAAGACCATCAACACCGAGGCCCTGGCGCCTTCGACCCAGCAGATTATCCAGGCAAAGATGAAAGAGGCTACTTTCGTTGAGCGCGAGGCAGCCAAACTGCTGGAGGAGGCCGTACTGCATGCCCGTGTGGCTGTGAATGGTTCCATGGTTAACATTCGCGCCACCAAGCCCGCCGATGTGTTTGACCAGGCCCTGTCAAAGCTGACGGATGCCATCTTTACCAAGGCCGACTGCATCGCCGACCCCGCCAAGGCCGACGAGGACATTCGCGCCACGCTGCGCGGTGCCAACCAGATGGCGCTCGACGGCCAGAGCTCCCAGAACGCCCGCGCCGAGAAGGAGGTCGCGGACTTTTTGCATGCCCAGACGCGCCTGTCGTTGAATACGACCATGGGTGACCTGCAGCGTAAGTTCCAGGGTGCTCCCTATGGTTGGCGCGAAATCGACATTGCCAACGTGGTGGCGCAGCTGGTGGTTTCGCAGCGCGCGACCATTACAGCTGCCGGCGCCAACGTTGCTCCTGCCGATTCGCGTATGGTTGCTTTCCTGCGCAAGGACGCCGACAAGGCTCAGGTGCGCGAGCGCGTCAAGATGAGCGACGAACTCATTAAGAAGGTCAACAGGGTGCTGCGCGAGACCTTCGATGCCAAGCGCGACATTACCAACGAGGACGAGCTCACCGCCACGGTGGTCGAAACGCTTACGGGCTTTAAGAACGAGTGCGTGGAGCTCACGAACAACAACTTTACGGGCTTGGCCCCGGCCTATCCGTATCCGGGCCTAAAGGTGCTGGAGGACGGTATTAAGCTGACCACGCGCCTGCTGGACAACCAGAACGACGCCCAGACGCTGTTCAACGCCTTTGTAAAGGCGCAGGACGATCTGGACGATTGGAAAGAGGATTACGACCAGGTCGTGTTCTTCTTTGAGAGCCAAAAGCCCGTCTTTGATAGGGCCGTTGCGTTTATGGGCCTTATGAAGGACGAGGGCTTCTATATGGACTCCGACGCGCAGGCGGTCGAGGCCAACAAGCGCGTTGAGCAGATTCTGAAGAACCCGCATCCATACCGCGAGGTTCGCGAGCTCCACGATCTGATGGAGCCCGTCATGGCTGCCCACAAGCAGATGGTCGATGCCAAGCGCAAGGAGATGCTGGACGACATTGCCGCCCAGATGGCCCAGGTACACGAATATGCCCAGAGCCAGGACGGCTATGCCAAGCTGGCCGAGCGTGCTATCGAGGACGCCGGCCGCATGGCTAACTCGTTTGAGAGCCGCGCTCACGCCGCCACCAAGGCCAGCGAGCTTGCCGCGCTCAAGCAGCAGCTGATTGAGTATTGCGACCGTGCGTGCGAGAAGGTCGATACCGCCATCGAGGTTGAAAGGGTCCGCCAGCAGCGCGAGAGCCGCCACAAGGAAGTTGCGCCCAACGGCGAGATCGTCACCACGATCAAGGACAACGACAAGGACGCCCCGGCGGCTGCAAAGGCTGTGCCCGCGCCCAGGATTAAAAAGCTGCGTCTGGCCGACCTGGGCGAGCGCAAAAAGCTGGAGAGCGAAAGCGACATCGACGCCTATCTTGCCCAGCTCCGTGTGCGTCTGCTTGCCGAGCTGCGGGACAACGACGCCATCCGCCTGAGCTAACCCAAGAGCCGTCGGGGAAGGGGAGACCGCCATGAACGATACCGCCATCAAGAACTACTGCATCTGGGCCCGCAACGAGCTCGTCGCCGGCGTCGAGGCCCGCATGAGGCTCTACGGCGTGGCCGAGGGCGCAGAGCCCGCCGGCGCCGCGGCGGTGGGCGGGCGCGCCCTGTCCCCGGAGGAGACCGGGTGGCGAGACGCGCTGCTGCGCGCCGGGGCCGAGGAGGGCTTCGAGCACCTGCGCGACCGCGCCGCCTACACCTGGTTCAACCGCATCGCCGCCGTGCGCTACATGGAGGTCCACGACTTCCTGCCCTCCCGCGTGCGCATGTTCACCCGCCCGGCGGCGGACGGCTCCTGGGAGCTGGGCAGCCAGGCCGCGGACGAGGCGCTCGACGTGGAGATCGAGGGCGCCGACCCGGTGCGCGTCGCCGAGCTCAAGCAGGCCGGCGAGGACGGGCCGCTGTTCCGCTACCTGTTCCTGGCCCAGTGCGCCGAGCTCTCAGGGTGCCTGCCCGGCGTGTTCCAGCCCGTGGACGCCTGCATGGCGCTGCTGCTGCCGGCCAACCTCATGGACCCCGACGGCGTCGTCGGCCGCATGGTGGGCGACATCCCCGAGGAGGACTGGCGGAACGTCCAGGTCCTGGGCTGGATGTACCAGCACTACAACTCCGAGGTCAAGGCCGCCTTCTTCGCCTCCAAGGCCAAGGAGACCCCCGACACCATAGGCCCGGCCACCCAGCTGTTCACGCCCGACTGGATCGTGCGCTACATGGTGCAGAACTCGCTGGGGCGCCTGTGGATGCTCAACAACCCCGAAAGCCCCCTGCGCGGCGAGATGGAGTACTACGTCGAGCCCGATGAGGCACACGAGGACTTCATTCAAATAAGCGGCCCCGAGGACATCTCCCTGTGCGACCCGGCATGCGGCTCGGGCCACATCCTGGTCTACGCCTTCGAGCTGCTGGCCAAGATGTACCTGGAGCGCGGCTACCGCGAGCGCGAGATCCCCGGGCTCGTCCTGTCCAAGAACCTGCACGGCATGGAGATCGACCCCCGCGCCGCCCAGATCGCGCGCCTGGCGCTGGCCATGTGCGCCCGCGGCATGGACCGCCGCTTCTTCGGCCGCGGCGTGCGGGCCGACATCGCCGTGCTCGCGCCGGTCGCGCTGGGGGAGGGCGACGTGCCGCGGGGCAGCGCCCTGGCGAAGAGGAAGGACCTCCTCGACGCCCTGGCGCACCTGGACGAGGTGGGCTCGCTGCTCGCCCCGGGCGAGGCCGACCTCGCCGCGATCCGCGAGGCGGTGG
>CAJMRR010000076.1 GCA_905215835.1 uncultured bacterium
CTCGCACGGAGAGCACATTAAGTGCTCTCCGGCTCGTGCGGAACTCGCGATCGACTTCGCATGCCGCCGGGCAGCCGGGGCCGACGCGGGGTTCAAAGGTTTTCAAAAAAGCGGTCGGCGCGCAGTGCGCCGACCGCCGATATATGGTGTCTGATATTTTCTACCAGCTAGGGCCTCTTACTCGTCTAGGAGATCTTCTGGCATGTCGTTGCCGTCGCCTAGATCGACAGGGGTTTCTTCGGAAGCAGAGCCGTTTTCTATGGCTTCGCCTTCGGGCCTCTCTTTGGCGGCCGTCATGCGGGCCACGGCGCAGATGCGGTCGTTGTCGTCGACGGTCATCATCTTGACGCCCTGGGTGGCGCGGCCGGTCTGGCTGATCTCGTCGGTCTTGACGCGAATGACCGTCGCGCCCTCCGTCACGATGAACAGCTCGTGCTGCGGGCCCACTGTCTTCATGGCCGCGAGGTTACCCTTACGCTCGGTCATTTGAATGGTGTAGACGCCCTGACCGCCGCGATTCTGCTCCGGGTAGTCCGCAACCGGCGTGCGCTTGCCGTAGCCGCGCTCGGTGATGACGAATAGATCGCCGTTGCCGTTGGTCACCTCCATGCCCAGAACGCTCACGCCGTCCTTCATGCTAATACCGCGAACGCCGCTGGTGTCGCGGCCGGTAGCGCGCACCTGCTCCTCGGAGAACATAATCGCCTTGCCCGCGGTGGTGGCCAGGATAATCTTGTCGCCCTCGCGCACGCGGCGCACGTTCAGCAGCGCGTCGTCGTCACGCAGGTTGATAGCGATCAGGCCGTCGCGACGGCTGCGGTCATATGCGCTCATCACGGTCTTCTTGACCATGCCACTCTTGGTGGCAAACATCAGGTACTCGTCGGCAGGGAACTCGCGGCAGCTGATAACGCTCGCGATCTTCTCGCCCTCCTCGAAGGGCAGCAGGTTGACGATCGCGGTACCGCGCGCTTGGCGCGTACCCACCGGCAGCTCGTGCACCTTCAGGCGATAGACCTTGCCCTTACTCGAGAAGAACAGAACGTACTCGTGCGTGGACGCGATAAACATCTCGTCGATAACGTCGTCCTCTTTGAGGTTGACGCCCGATACGCCCTTGCCGCCGCGCTTCTGGGCGCGGTAGGCAGCCACCGGGATACGCTTAACGTAGCCGGTGTGGGTGATGGTCACGACCATATCCTCGTCAGCGATGAGGTCCTCGACATCCAGGTCTTTCTCAACCTGGCTGATCTCGGTGCGGCGCTTGTCGCCAAACTTCTTGGAGATCTCGCGCATCTCTTCCTTGATGACGCCCAGGATCTTCTCCTCATGCGCCAGCAGGTCCTCGTAGTAGGCGATGGCGCGGCGCAGGCCGTCCAACTCTTCTTGGATCTTGTCACGCTCCAGGCCGGTCAGGCGGCGCAGCTTCATCTCGAGGATGGCCGTGGTCTGCTCGGGCGTAAAACCAAAGCGCTCGATCAGGCGGCTGCTGGCCTCGGAGTCGGTCTGCGAGGAGCGGATGACGCTAATGACCTCGTCGATATGGTCAAGGGCCATCAGGTAGCCCTCGAGGATATGCGCGCGGGCCTGGGCCTTCTTAAGGTCAAAACGGGTGCGGCGGGTGACGACGTCGACCTGGTGGTCGATGTAGTGCTGCAGCATCTCGCGCAGGCTCAGGCATTTGGGAACGCCGTTGACGAGCGCCAGGTTGTTGGCGCCAAAGGTCGTCTGCAGCGAGGTGTACTTATACAGGTTGTTGAGCACGACCTGCGGAATGACGCCCTTCTTGAGCTCGATGACCAGACGGATGCCCTTCTGGTTGGACTCATCGCGCATATCCGAGATGCCCTCAATGCGCTTGTCGTTGACGAGCTGGGCGATCTTCTCCTGCAGGGTGCCCTTGTTGACCATGTAGGGAATCTCGGTAAAGACCAGGCGGCTGCGGCCGGTCTTGGTGGACTCCACATGCGCCTTGGCACGCACGGTAATGGAGCCGCGGCCGGTCTCGTAGCTCTGCTTAATGCCGGCGCTGCCCATGATGATGGCGCCGGTGGGGAAGTCCGGACCGGGCATGATCTGCATGAGCTCGTCGACGGTGGCGTCGGGGTTGTCGATCAGGTAGCAGGTGGCCTCGATCGCCTCGGTGAGGTTATGCGGGGCGATGTTGGTGGCCATGCCGACGGCGATGCCCTGGCTGCCGTTGACCAGCAGGTTGGGGAAGCGCGCAGGCAGCGCCACGGGCTCGGCGAGCGATTCGTCGTAGTTGGGCTGCCAGTCGACGGTATCCTTCTGCAAGTCACGCAACAGTTCCATGGCGGGCTTTGCCAGGCGGCTCTCGGTGTAACGCATGGCAGCGGCGCCGTCGCCGTCGATGTTACCGAAGTTGCCGTGACCGTCGATGAGCGGCGTGCGCATGGAGAACCACTGCGCCAGGCGGACCATGGCCTCATAGACCGCGGAGTCGCCATGCGGGTGGTACTTACCGATAACTTCGCCGACCGTCCAAGCTGACTTCTTGTGCGGGCGGTTGGGGTAGATGCCGCTCTCGTTCATCGCGTACAGGATGCGGCGGTGCACCGGCTTTAAGCCGTCGCGCACGTCCGGCAGGGCGCGCGCCGTGATGACCGACATCGAATACTCGATGAACGACTGCTTCATCTCGCGGCCAAACTCCGAAATCTGGAGCTGGCCGCCGTTGATATCCTCGCCGGCCGAGGCGCCACGGTCGACTTCGCCAAAGCTCTCCTCGAGCTCGGCGTCGTCTTCTTCCTCATCATCATCGGCATCGGGGTTATAGGCGTCCGGGTCGCCGTCCTCGCCCTGCTCAGCACGGGCAAGCAGGCGCTTCAGATCGTCGGGCATACCGGCATCGCCGGCCTCGCCCATACCCTCGTTATTGTTGATATCGTCTGCCACGTTACCTCCTCATGGTTTGCGTGGTCCATTAGTTCCCAACCACGGAGACGGCTTTTCCAGGTGCCGCAGATTCGCCCGAAAGAGGAGGGAAGCGTACTTGGGTACGCGACCGACGATTGAGGGCGAAGGTGCGGTGGCTGGGAAAGCCGCAGGGATTAGGCGTCTAAGAATCGTGCGTCATGTGCATGCTTCTCGATGTACTCGCGGCGATAGCCGACCTCGGAACCCATCAGCTCGCGCACGGCGCGGTCTGCCACCACGGCGTCCTCGATCGACACGCGCTGCAGGATGCGGGTCTTGGGGTCCATCGTCGTCGAGGCAAGCTGCTTGGGGTCCATCTCGCCCAGACCCTTGTAGCGCTGGACGGTATAGCCCTTGCGCTTTTTGGTGATCTTGCCGTCCTTGGCCTTGCCGTCCTCGTCGTTATCGTCGGGGTTCAGGCCCAGACTCTGGATGGTATCGCGCAGGATCTCGTCTTCGGGCTGGCGGCCGTTGGGATACACGTAGTGGATCTTGTTGCGCACCTTAATGCCAAAGATGGGCGGGCAGGCAACATAGACGTAGCCGGCATCGATCAGCGGACGCATGTACTTGTAGAAGAACGTCAGCAGCAGGATGCGGATATGCGCGCCGTCGACGTCTGCATCGGTCATGATGATGATCTTGTGGTAGCGCGCCTTGGTGATATCGAAATCGCCGCCGTCGCCGGCACTCGTCGTGACGCCGCAGCCGATCGCGGTAATCAGCGACTGGATGGTGTCACTCGAGAACGCGCGATGGTCACCAACGCGCTCGACGTTCAAAATCTTGCCGCGCAGGGGCAGAATCGCCTGGATGTCTCGGCGACGGCCGTCCTTGGCCGAACCGCCTGCCGAGTCGCCCTCTACGATGAAGAGCTCGGTGAGCTCGGCATCGCGTACCGAGCAGTCGGCGAGCTTGCCGGGCAGAGACGCCGTCTCGAGCAGGCTCTTGCGACGCGTCGCCTCACGCGCCTTGCGGGCGGCATTGCGCGCCTTGCAGGCCTGTTGCGCCTTCTTGACGATCTCGCGAGCGGGCTTGGGATGCTCCTCGAGGTAATCGACAAGGCCGTCGGTCACAATCTTGAGCGTGAGCGCTCGCATATAGGAGCTGCCGAGCTTTGCCTTGGTCTGGCCCTCAAACTGCGGATCGGGCAGCTTGACCGAGATAACGGCCGAAAGGCCCTCGCGCACATCGTCGCCGGTCAGGTTGGCGTCTTTTTCCTTGAGCAGGTTCTGCTTGCGCGCGTAATCGTTGATCACGCGGGTGAGCGCGGTGCGGAAGCCCTCAAGGTGCATGCCGCCCTCGGGGGTGTAGATGTCGTTGGCAAACGACATGACGTTCTCGCCGTAACCGCTATTCCACTGCAGGGAAACCTCGACCTCGCCCATCTTGGTCACAGGCGCGTCCGGGTCCGATTTGCCCTCGATGTAGATGGGCTCCTTAAAGGCCTCGGGGACGTCCTTGCCCTCGTTGAGGAACTTGACGAAGTCGATGATGCCGCCCTCGTAGCAAAACTCCTCCACGTGGGGAGTCGCCTCGCGCTCGTCGGTCAGCACGATTTTGAGGTTCTTATTGAGGAACGCCGTCTCCTGCAGACGGTTGTGCAGCGTATCGAAATCGTAGATGCAGGTCTCGAAGATCTCGTCGTCGGGCCAGAAGGTGACGGTGGTGCCCGTCGAATCCGAGGTGCCCACGACCTCCATCTTCTTGACGGTCTTGCCGCGCGAGAACTCCATCTCGTAGGTGTTGCCGTCGCGACGAACCTGAACGACCACGCGCTTGGACAGTGCGTTGACGACGGAGATGCCAACGCCGTGCAGGCCGCCCGAGACCTTATAGGCCGAGTTATCGAACTTACCGCCGGCGTGCAAGATCGTCATGACGACCTCGAGCGTCGGGATCTTTTTAACAGGGTGCTCGTCGACGGGGATGCCGCGCCCGTTGTCGACGACCGTGATGGAGTTGTCGGCGTGGACCGTCACCTGGATCTCGGTGCAGAAACCGGCCATGGCCTCGTCGACGGAGTTGTCAACGATCTCCCACACCAGGTGATGCAGACCGCTGGCGCTCGTCGAGCCGATATACATGCCCGGGCGCTTACGAACGGCCTCGAGACCTTCGAGAATCTTAATCTCGCCGCCATCGTAATCGTTTTCGTTTGCCACACGTCCTCCTTCAGTCAAGAAAATGTGTACAGCCTTACTAGTTTATCGTAAATAAATACCCTCGGGAACGAGGGTATTTGGCTCTACAAGGCCACCAGATGCGATTTAAGGCTCTTTTTTGCTTTGCACGCCCTTGGCCCACTCGGCACTGGCTCTCATGGCGTTCTCGAGGGCCTCGCGCAGTTTTTGGTCTTCGATGGGCGCCACTTGGCGCTCGATCTCGGTGCGCTCGGCCTCACTTAGGTCGGCGTGCGGGGCCGGCGGGCGCTCGGTCGTCGCCGGGCGCAGGCGCTCCTTGGCGGCGGGCGGCGTGTGACCGGGCGCGGTGGTTTTGAACACCAGGCCGTCCACATGCGCACCGGCGCGCTCCATGCGCGCGCGAATGATCTCGCGCAACAGCGTCATTTCCTGCGCCCACGAGGGCGAGTCGAGATACACCAGCAGTTCATTGGACTCGGGCAGGTAACGCAGGCCCGTCACATGCCGCCCCTCGCGCGTGCCCGAGCACACCGCGTTCCACGCGCGATAGACCGCGCGCGACTCCTCGGCAGCCTCCATCTGCGCGCGGCGCTTAGGCGTTGCAGCCGCCAGGATGCGCTGGCGCTCTGCGTTCAAAAACCCACTGAAGGCGACCGTCTCGCTCTCGCGCTCGTAATTAGCACGTCTCACCCATGCTCACCACCTTGGCTCGATCAAGCAGGTCATCGGTAAAGTATCCCAGGTTGGTCGTGGTTATGACCGTCTGGATATCATCGCCGATCAGCCGCAGAAAAGCACCGCGGCGCTCGCCGTCGAGCTCGCTCATCACGTCGTCCAGAAGCAACAGCGGAGCAGTACCCAGAACATCGCGAGCCACGGCCACCTCGGCCACCTTCCAGGACAGTACCAACGTTCGCTGCTGTCCTTGGCTGGCAAACGAACGAGCGGAACGACCCGCCACGGTAAACTCAATCTCGTCGCGATGCGGTCCCACCAGCGTCACGCCGCGGCGAATTTCCTCGTCGGCGTGCCCATCAAGGGCAGCCAGCATGCGCTCGTACGCCCAGCCCTTCAGCTCTTCGCGATCCTCGACCTGGGGCAAATCCCCCAGCGTGGACGCATAGGACACGTTGGCGGCTTCACCGGACGCCACTTGCCCGTAGGCAGCACGCACATGGCCCGCCAGCCGGTCGAGCAGGGCCAACCGGTGCACGAGCAGAGCCGCGCCCGCGCGGGCAATCGAATCGTTCCACGCGCCGAGCATCTCGCGGCAGCACCAGGCCTCCTTGAGCAAGGCGTTACGCTGGGTCACGCAGCGACCATAGGTGCTCGCAAGATCGGCATAGCGTGCGCTCAGTTGCATGCCAAAGTCGTCGAGGGCGGCGCGGCGCACACTGGCGCCTCGCTTAACCATGTCCAGATGGTCGGGGCAAAACAGCACGCTCGGCAGAACCCCGCGCACACCGGCGGCAGAGCATCTCTTGCCGTTGCGGCTAAACGAGCGTTTACCGTCCTCCGCGCTCAATCCCATATCAAGTACGCGGCCGTCGCCCTCGAGCCTCAGCTCGATCTTGCACGAGCCCACGCCATCATGGACGAGCTCGGCTGCGGTCGGATGCCTAAACGAGGCGCCGCTCGTCAGCAGCTGCAGCGCCTCTATGAGATTGGTCTTTCCCGCCGCGTTGGGTCCCGCAAGTATCGTCACGCCCTCGTCCAGGGCAAGACGATAGCTCTCGAAACTGCGGTAGTGCGCGACGGAAAGATCGCGGGCGAACATGGTCATGGCGCAGCGCTAGATGCGAACCGGCATGACCAGGTACAGGTAGTTGATCTTGTCGTAGGACTTGAAGATGCCCGCCTGCGAGTAGCTCTTGAGCTCCAGCGTGATCTCCTTCTCCTTGGACAGGGCGTTGAGGCAGCCGAAGATGTAGTGGTAGTTGAAGGCGATGGTGCCCGACTCGCCCTCGGCCTCGACATCGATCGTCTCCTGTGCAAGGTCCTGGTCATTGGAAATGGAGGACAGGCCCATCTGCCCGTTCTCGACATCAATCTCGAACTTGACGGCGGGGTTGGCGCTCGCGATAACGGCCACGCGCTTGAGGGCGGCGTTAAAGGCGGCGACGTCGATCTTGACGCTCGTCACGCACGAATCGGGGATGAGCTGCTTGTAGTTGGGGTACACGCCCTCGATGCGGCGCGACACGTAGGTGGTGTTGCCGGCCTCGAAGACGACCTGGGTGTCGGTAGCCCCGATCATGATGGTCGCCTGGCTGGCCATGATGTTCAGCGCGTCGTTAAAGGCGTCGGCCGGAACGTTGAGTTCAAAGGAGCCCTCGAGGGTTGAGGTCTCGACCTGCGTATCGCACACGGCCAAGCGGAAGGAATCGGTCGCCACCAGGCGCACGGTGTTGTTCTCGACCTTCATGTGCACGCCGCCCAGGATGGGGCGGGCCTTGTCGGTCGAGGTGACGCGCCACACGCGGCCGACCATTTCGGACAAGATATCGGTCGGCAGCTCCACGGCACTCTCGATGGCATAGGCCGGAAACTCGGGGAAGTCATTGGCATCGAGCGTGTTCAGGCGGAACGAGCTCTTCTCGCAACCAATCAGCACCTGGCGCTCGGACAGCTCAAAGGTGACCGGGGCATCGGGGAGGGTCTTGGTGATATTGGAGAGCATCTTACAGGGGATAACCATCTCACCCTCTTCTTCAACATGCGCCGCGATGCGATGACGGATCGAGATGGTGTAGTTAGAGGTCTGGAATTCCAAGATGCCGTCTTGCGCCTTGACGAGCACGCCCGACAGGATGGGAAGGGTGGATGCCGAAGCGACACCCTTCATAACGACGCCGATGGCTTGTGTAAGCGAGCTCTGGCTGACGGTGAACTTCATCTTTTAATACCTTTCTATAGATATAAATATCTTAATAATAGTAATAGCACTGACGAAACTGTTGATTACTCCCAAAGACGCAGGTCAGACCCAGAAAGAGAATCGACAGCAACCTGTGTGCAACGGGGGTGGTTTTCCACGTTCAAAACCTGCGCAAAACTTTTCATCACCGCGGGTTGGGTTTTAGACACCTTATGCCCGTGGTTTCGACAAGTTTTCAACAGGTGTCTCTATTTCCCTACGAGCGCAGTGTAATTTTATCGCGCAACGATTTGAGATCTTCGGTGACGGTGCGGTCTTCCTGGATCATCTTCTGGACTTTTTTGTAGCTCGTGCTGACGGTCGAGTGGTTGCGGTTGCCAAATTCGGCGCCCACCGCCGTGGTCGTCATCTCGCACATCTCGATGGCCAGGTAGATAGCGATATGGCGTGCTTTGGCGATATTGGCGTTGCGGCGCGGACCGATGAGCTCCTCGTGCGTCACGCCGTACTGCTCTTCGATGACGGACTGAACCGTCTGGACGTTGATCTTTTTGGCCGATGTGTCGAAGTACTGGCTGGCGATGGTGTCGATATCGTCAAAGGTGAGTTCTCCGCCCTCGCGCTCGCGGTCGCCCGCCTCGCCGGCGCAGCGCTCGCAAAAGCTCTCGAGTTCGCGGATGTTGGTGCCCGAGACCTCGGCCATGTGTCTAAAGTGCTCGTCGGTCAGGTGCCCGCCGTCGCCCCCATAGGCCGCCAGCAGCGAGTCGTCGCCTGCCTCGGGAGCGGCGACGATGGTGTTCTCGTAATAGCGCTGCAAGATCTTGTATTTCATCTCGTAGCTGGGCTCTGCGACCAGGCAGAGCATGCCGGCGTTGAAGCGGCTGGTCAGACGCTCGTCCATGCTCAGGTCCTTGGGGGCGCGGTCTGCCGCGATGACGACCTTCTTGTTGTTGCGGATGAACTCGTCCATGAGCTGGAAAAAGTAGTCCACGCTCGCGCGCTTGCCGATGATGTTTTGGATGTCATCGATGATGAGCACGTCCACGCCGTGGTACGCCTGCATGATGGGGGCGTTGCTCTTCTTTTGGCGGTCGAACTCGGTCATCAGGTCGTCCAGATATGCCTGGGAGTTGGCATACTTGACCTTGATCTCGGGCGACTTCTCGGCGAGCTCGTTTTTGATGGCAAGTAGCAGGTGCGTCTTGCCCAGGCCCGATTTGCCGTAGATGAACAGTGATGTGCACGTGCCGCGCTCGTCCGCGAGGGCGGCAAACTTGAGTGCCGAGCGATAGGCATGGCTGTTCTCGGGGCCGTAGACAAAGTTCTCAAAGGTAAATTTTGAGTTCGCGGCGAGTGGGGCTCCATCCGTATTCTGCTCGGCCGGCACGGTCGGTGCTGGCATGGGTGAAGCGGGGGTCGCAGCTTGCGTGGATTTAGTCGGCGCTCCACCCTTCATCTGGTTCATCATGCGACGAAAATCATCGGCCGAGAGCGTGTTCTTGATTGCGATGCCCGAATCCGCGCCCGCCGCTGCGTCGTGAGCGATGGGCATGTGCGTGACGGGTGCGTTCGCTGGCGTCGCCGCCGCGGTCGGCAACGGTGCCATGGTTTCACGGGAAACATCGCTGTGCTGGTGCTCGATTGCCGGCACGTCGCCTGCGGAGGCCGGCACCGCCGGGGAAGCGGCGGGGG
>CAJMRR010000077.1 GCA_905215835.1 uncultured bacterium
TGCCAAACCTGTCGCCGCGCCCGCGGTACTGCTGAGCACGCTCGGCGTTATCGCCACCGCCGGCATCACCGGCGTGTTCGCACACTTCGCGCTGGGCTTCGACTGGATCGGCGGCCTGCTGCTGGGGTCGGTCGTGGCGTCGACCGATGCGGCGAGCGTCTTTAGCGTGCTGCGCGAACACAACCTGTCGCTGAGGGGCGGCACCGACTCGCTGCTCGAGGTCGAATCCGGCTCCAACGACCCCGTCGCCTACATGCTCACCGCGGTGCTCGCGACCCTCGCGGCGGGCGGCAACATCGACATTCCCGTGCTACTGGCCAAGCAGATCATCCTGGGTGTGGGGCTGGGCCTTGCCATCGGCTGGATATCCAGCCGCCTGATTGAACGCGCACACGCAACGGCCGAGGGCGCGCAGACCATCTTTTTGTTCGCCGTGGCGATCGTCGCCTACGCGCTGCCGAGCTATCTGGGCGGCAACGGCTTTTTGTCCGTATACCTGGCAGGCATTGTGCTGGGTGCGAGCGACATCACCGGTAAGGTCGAGATGGCGCACTTCTTTGACACCCTTACCGAGATGGCCGAGATGACGATCTTCTTCTTGCTCGGCCTGCTCGTGACGCCCGCACGCCTGCCGCAGATGCTGCTACCCGGTCTGGCGCTCATGGCGTTTATGCTCTTCGTGAGCCGCCCCATCGCCGTGGGCCTGTTGTTGGCGCCCTTTAAGACCAACCCTCGCCAGGTTGCGCTCGTAAGCTGGGCTGGCCTGCGCGGTGCCGCTTCGGTCGTGTTTAGCCTCTTTGCCGTGGTGGCCGACGTTCCCAGCGGTCACGACCTGTTTGACCTGGTCTTTGTGATTGCCGTGTCGAGCATTGTGGTGCAGGGCTCGCTGCTGCCGGTGGTGGCGAAGAAGCTTGACATGATCGATGCGGGCGGCGACGTGCGCCGTACGTTTAACGATTACCGCGACGAGGACGGCATGTCGTTCGTCAAGCTTAAGGTGGGCGCGGGCCATCCGTTTGCCGGTCGCTCGCTCGCCGATATTGGCAGCGTCACGAACATGCTTGTGGTCCTGGTGCTGCGTGACGGTGCACATCCGGTGCTGCCCAACGGCGACACCGTGATTGAAGAAGGCGACCTTCTGGTTATGGCCGCACCGACGTTCGAAGAGCGTGCCGAGGTTACGTTGCGCGAGGTCACCGTAACACCCCACGGTCGCCTGGCTGGACAGCGCCTGCGCGACGTGCCGCAGGGCAAGCACCCCTTTATCGTGGTGATGCTCAAACGCGACGGCCAAACCATCATCCCGGACGGCAACACCCTCATATATGCCGGCGACGAAGCCGTCATCGCCACGCTCGCGTCGTAGCGGCCAAGGGGTTGCCGTCCCAAATTGGCTACATTTGAGCATCAATCCCCCCGGCTGGGGTCTCGTTGCGGACAATTAGCGTCTCTCAAAATTAAGTGAGTAGACTTTTGCCGAATCGCCGACCACGCCACCAAAGCACAAGTCTGTGACCTGCGGGTTTGTTGAAGCAAATTTGTCGGGTGCTCAGGATTTCCAATAAAGCCTACTCACTTAGCCAGCGAGCAGTCAAAATAGAACGGTCGCGAGCTTATCAGACTCCACTGCGACGGCTTATCGTGCATATTCGCGCAGCTGCGGGTGCAGACGCCCCTTCCCAAATTAGCTACCCTAGCCGTCGTCGACGGCAAAGTCGCGGAGGACGAGGCCTTCGCGTTCGGCTCGGACCAGGAGCTCTTGAGGCGACTCGTCCCCGATATCCATCACATCGAGCATAGCGGCCGGAAAGCCCGCGCCCGCCGCACTCCCCGCACGGTCGAGCAGGCTCTCGCGCAGCTGGTCCACATCGACTTCGATCTTCATGGTGAAACCTCCTGCAAGATCAGGCCCTTACTCGTCAGTGCCGAGTTCATCCACGGCAGCGACAAAAGCCGCCGCTTGCTTTTCGTCCATCCGAGTGGCCAGACGCCCCACGGGCTCATCGTAGGCAAACTGCACCTTATCGATAAAGCAATCCCAAGCACGCTCATCCACACGCACGGCGGCCTCGCAATACTGGCTGAGCTTTTTGAGTCCATACCAAAACGCATTCACATGGCGCGTAGGATCCTCATCCAGAACACCATCGTAGCGACGCCCATTGAACTCGCGCATGCGTGCCACGGCAACCTCTAGCGAATCGCCGCCCTCGGTCGAAGCCTCATCCACAAGCTTGGGAATCGGAACCTCACGGCGAACATCATGCCTGGTAGCGCCATCGTACTCGCCCACCAGCACGTCTTCGTCAAGCCGAGAATCGTAGTCGAAATAGCTCGAGCCCGTGCAAATCCCATGCGGCGAGCCCGTGCCAAACGCACAGAACAACCCGCCGTCGGCAACAACACGACGATAGGTCTCAAATGACTTCGTAACCTGAGCGATCAACTCAGAAAGCTCCCCGGCATCGCACGCCGTCTCGCACGCAACGCACGCAGACTCGGGCAACGATACCGGCTCCACCATGCTCCCCGCAACGCGGGCGGCACGCTCGGCCCGATACGCCTGCGCCGCCAAGCGTGCCCGCTGTGCAGCACCGCGCACGTTGGTAAGCTCACGCTCCAACGCCACCTCACCAGCAACATCACCGGCCACGTCATTCACAAGCCCGTCAGCGTCCTGCGACCCCGTCGCACTAAGCTCAGATTCAAACGTCGCCGTGATCATGCCCGCAAGGTCCGTCGCATCGGCGGCACAACGCAACTGCTCCAGCTGCGTGCATAGCAGATCGGCATCCAGGGGCACAGCATCCACAACGCGCACGTCGCTCAGGCGCGCCACGTCCTGCAGCACCATGACGCCGGCAGCATCGTACGCTGAGCGCACCCTGTCCGCCGTATTCGCACGCAGCTTTACCTCGATAAACGCAAGTGTCTGCTTCAGACGCGTCAGCAGCTCGGCCTTGTCCTCCATGCGCAAAAAGGCAGCATAGCGGCGCTCCATCTGCAGCGGGCCCACAACACCCGCCTGCTTGCGAGCGCGCGCAAGAGCCGCACCCTCGACACGGCGTACGTACCCGTCAACTGCCCGAACGGCAGACTCGCGCGCAGTGTGCTCGGCAGCTTCGACACCCCTAAGCACACCCAGCAGCTCGTGGGAGCGTACTTTGCGCACCAACTCCCCACGATCGTACCGCTCAAGCGCCGTCTGGCGCTTGGCTACCGATTCAAAGCTAAACAGCTCGTCGAGCAACTCGCCAGCAGAACGCTCGCCCGCCATGGCAAGGCCTCCCTACTCGAACACGCCAACACGCCCGCGGGCGCACGCGCACGCAAGCCCGCTCACCCGCACCCCTACAGATCCAGAGCCTTCTTCGCAGCGTCGACGGGATTGCCATCCATGTAGAACACCGGGCTCAGGCCCGAGATAATCTCGGACGACACGCTCTGCAGGCCCGCGATGGCGCTTAGCGGCAAAATCACACGCTTGGCACCGGCGTTTTTGGCCACGCGCATAATGTCCTCGAGCCCGCGGATCTCGTCCATAGAGCCCGACATGCGCAAGATTCCCGGAATCGCCAGCGCGGGCATCACCGGGCGATTGCATGCCGCGGAGCACAGGCCCACAAACTCGGCGAGCGAAACTTCTTCGGACAGGCCCTTGCTCTGCAGGTCGTTGTAGAACAACAGGTAATCCTTGGAGCCAATGTGCATGCCCGGCGCCACGCGGTTCGCCAGGTTCACAAAGTTGTCGAACGCGGCCTCAAGCGTATCGCGCACCGGCTTGTTAAAGGCCACGCCTTCGTGCTTAAACTTGCACTCGCCGGCAACGGCCTTGTTCTCCAGCTTGTACACGGCAACCTCGCCGCTCTGCGACCTGCCCACGCCAAACACATGGCCGGACAGCAGCGGCCCGTCGGGAATCAGGGTGTCCTCGGCCTGCTCGGGCACGCGCACCACGTGCACGTCCTGCGGGTTGTCGGCATCCATATAGCCCAGGTTGACGTCGATAAACTCGACGCCCGCCATAATCTTGAGCTGCTCCTTTACGCGGCGACGGCCCTCGATGGCGTAGTCCAACAGCCAGCGTACGTCGTCCTTGTCCATGGCCTCGTCGGGAAACAGCAGCTTGGCAAGGCCGCTAAAGGTCTTGCGCACGGCGATCTCGTCACGCTTGTTAAAGTCGCTGTTAAAGCGGAAGTAACGGTCGATATGGTGCGTAAAGTCCTTGCGGCGCATCTCCTTGCAAAACTCCGACAGGCAGTCGGTGATCAGGCCGTAATGCCCGGTCAGCAGGCTCGAGCGCATCTTGGGAATCTCCCAGCCCGGCAGGTAATAGTGGATACGGTCAAAGAAGGCCGAATCGTTGTTAAACTCCGGCGGGAACGGATCAAACAGGTGCGTGGTCTTAAGGACGTTTTGCACGGTGTCGTTGATGTTGCCCTCAAAGACCATGGAGGCATCGGCGTTGATCTGGTCGCGGCCGCGCGCGTAACTGCCGCTCGCCATGTAGTCCTTCATGATCTGCACGGCGTTGGTGTCCTTAAAGCGCATGCCGGCGACCTCGTCAAACGTCACGCAATCCCAGTGGCCCACCAGACCCACGCGGTCGGCGCGCATGGAGTTCATACGGCCGAACAGGTTGGCCGTGGTGGTCTGACCGCCAGAGAGCAAGATGGCGTAGGGCGAGACCTCTTTGTAGATATGGCTCTTGCCGGTACCACGGGGACCCAACTCGCACAGGTTGTAGTTGCGCTCGATGAGCGGCACCATGCGCTCGATAAAGTGCAGGCGCTCCTTCTCGGAAAGCTCGCTGGGCTCATAGCCAGCGGAGCGCAGCAGCATATTGAGCCACTCGTCGCGCGTAAAGTACTGGCGCTCGTCGACCATGGCATCCAGGTCCAGATTGGGCATCTGGATGGGCGTGAGCGACGCCACGCTAAACGGAGAGTCCTCGGGTCCGCGCTTTTTGCGCTTGGCCTTGGAGCGGCGCGGTGCATCGTCGCCAAAGACCTCCATGCCAAACTCGTCTTCCTCATCCAAGGGATGACGATACTCGATGCTCATAATGCACCAAATGCCACCTTGCAGAATCTTGGAATAGTCGCGCACGTACTCGGCCGGCATCACAAACGGTTCGATGGTCAGATTGGCAAACGATGCCACATAGATGTCTTTGTACTCGTCGAGCTTGGCCGTCACCTTATCGATGATGGTAAAGCGGCCCAGCTCGCGAATCTTGGACTTAATGCGCTCGGACTCGTCGGGACGCACGTAGTTATCGGTAAGGATCCTGCGGATGCGGTCCAGGCCCTCTGCCACGGCATCCTCGTCGTCGGTTGAGCAGTACATGCCCAGCAGGTACTCCAGCACAAAGGTTGGCACATTAGCGCCGCGCTTCATAAGGGCCGTCAGGTCCTTACGCACGATCTTGCCGGCAAAGTGCTCGAGCAGCTTGCCGTCCAGCCCATCCATGTCGTAGCCGTCGTCCTCGGGAGCCTCGGCCACAGCCTGGTCATAGCAATCGGTCGAGGATTCATCCTCGTCGGGCACCGCAGCCTCCACGGGCACATCCACATCAATCGAGGGAACTTCCCACAGACCGTCGTCATGGCTATCAAACATAGGGCACACTCCTAAAAACCAAAGTCAGCAACAGGGGCAAACGAAACAGCAATGGTATACGTCTCGCGCCAAACGATCTTGCCCGACTGGGCATCGCGGCAAACCAGCAAATGGGACGAGCCGGACCCAAACGACACGCCCGCCTTAAGCGTAAAGCGAGCCTCGACCACGCGGTCCTGCGGGTTGGGCGAGGTCATGTCCGCATGCACGCGGGCAACATCGCTCACCTCGTTGCCGGTCTCATCGGTAAACACCAGCTCGTACTCGCACGGCAGCACCTTGCCCGTAGCGGCCTCCTCCTGCAGCAACTTAATGCCAAACAGCGAGTTGGTAACGCGGCGGCTCTCGCTCAGCACGCGCAGCTTCGCAGTCTGCGTATCAACGAATTCCTTTGAGGAGGCACTCAAGCGACGATACCCGACCACCGGCACCACGAGCTCCTGCAGGCTCACGCCGCCATGTACGTAGCGCTTGGTGCCGCCGGGGCGCTTGTAGTGCACGATCCCGCGCGGGGCCAAACCAACGTAGCCGCCGCCCGGCACCACATGGTCCATGTTCATGGCCAAATACGGGCTACCGTCCGCACCGTTGGCGATATCGGCCAAGGCGTCGCCCTGTGCGAGCACCGCATGGCGCTTGCCAAACAGCACCGGGTCGTCGGGCAGGTCGTTCTTGCCCAGGAACAAACATTCCGGCAGCTCGTTGGCTGTGAACAAAAAGCCATGGTCGGACGTGATCGTCACGCGGGCGCCCGGTGCATCGGTGCACACGCGCTTGGCGATCGAGACCAGCTCATCCACGCTCTCGGCGCACGCATCGAACACGTCGCTTTCGGTGGCGAGTTTCTCACCCGTCGCGTCGATCTTGTTGTGATACAGGTACACGATCTCGCTGGACTTGAGCAGTTCCTTGCGGTCGGCGGCAGACATGTCCAGATACGCCGCGGCACTCAGGGCGCGACCCGTAGGCGCGGCCTTCTGCAGCACCGCTTGGCGCTCGACCGTAGAACCCGTCGGCATATCATCGAGCAGCACGGCACCCGTTTCCATGTTGAGCGTCATGGCCTGATGCGGCAACAGCGCCGGCATGCCCATCTCCGTAATAGAGGGAAACATCGCCTGTACGCTACCCATGCGCACCTCGCCGCCGCGCTCGCGCTCCAAAGCGGCAGCCACGTCCTGCGCCACCTCATAGCGCAGCGCATCGCTAATCAGGACCACCTTGGCCTTGGCGCTGCCAGCATACGTGGGCAGCGTCTCCCAATAGAACAGGTCTTGGCGAGCGATGCCTTCAACATAGCCGGCATCGCGCCACTGCGTCTGGGCGGCATTGGCCCAGCACGCGTTGCTCTCGGTCAGATACCAGTTAACGTAGTTGTTCTCGGCCCATTCGACCGCGCGGCGCTCGGGGTCTTCCAGCAGGTCGACTCCGCGCAACTTGCAGCACTCGTTTGCCTGACGCAGCGCGCGATAGGCTGCATCCATGCGCCACCAATCCGAGGTATAGGCCTCCCACACCTCGGCCGCCTGGGCAATGTGGAATCCGCCCGCATGGTCGCGCTTAAAGGCTGCCATGTCGGCCAGCGCCAAAAGCACCTGGTAGTAGCAGGCGACGTCGTCGTACCAGCACAGGTCGCGACGGGCCGCGGCAACACGACGGGCCTCGTCAACGCGATCGGCACCCTGTGCCAACGAGGTGAGCAGGTCGCTCAAAATGGCCTCGTCAACGCACGGGAACACATCCAGACGCAGCAGATCGTCGGTTGACAGAGAGCCAAACACATGGCGCAGGCCGCACGCGTCCTGGACCAGCTCGCAAATCTCGCGCAGGTCATCAGACGCCGCAGCGTCGCCCGCCCATTCGCGGACGACCGCGATGCAATACGGCGCATAGGCAGGCGCAATATGGTTGGAGAGCATTTGCAGCGCAGCCGCCGGCACCAGCGATGCCGCGGCCGTGAGCAGCACATGGGCGGCAAAATCCTGCAGCGAATCGCGCTCGAACAACCCACCCTCAAAGCCCGTGCGCTGACGCACAAAGGCAGCAAGGCTGTCGGCGGCCTCAAACTTTTGCGCCAGCTCCGCCAGCGTCTCCGGGCCATCATGCAGAAGCTTAGTCAGGCACGCGCGCACAATAAACGGCATGGTGGCAGCACTGGGGTCCGAGCCGCCAAACATGGCGGCCAGCAGGCCAAGCTCAACATCGGCCGCACACGTAGGCGCAGGCATGCACTTGGAAAACTTGGCGACGCGGCCCTTAGCGGCAAAGAACGACTTGTGCGCCTGCAGCGCCTTACGAATATCCCGTGCGTTCGAAGCCCCCAGCTGATCGGCCAGCAACGACAGATAGTCCGCCGAGAACTGATCGGCATACAACTCAACGTCCGCCAGCCAATCGCCCTCGAGGCTTCCACGTCCCTGCTGGCGATACACCAGCATGTCGCTCGTGGTGTCCTCGCGGGCGATAAGGCGCTTGACCTCAAACATATGCCCGTCGCAAGCCTCCACAAAGCGCACCGGACGCGGCAAGCGCTGCTCTACCGCTTCGCCAAAGCCGCCCTCGGCAAGCTCGGCAAACGTGGCGGCAAACTCGCCTTCCGCGTCGTGCCACACCACCACGCGGCGCTCACGGCAATCGGGCAACGGCTGTTCAAAGCGCGCCGCCAGCTCTTCAATTACATCGAACTTTGCCATCTAACAATCCCACTGTCATACCGGTCAAAACAATTCGCGTAACGCATAATCACATGTGCATTATTTTATCTTTGCCAGTACATCCTGGAACTTGGCATAGTTGACCTTAACACCGTCGTCCAGGTCGATCTTGATCATCTGATCGGCCAGGTGATGCAGCTTTTCCTCGTAGGCAACGGTCTCGGTCAGCTGATCCTTGAGCTTTTTGATGCGCTTAGTCAGCGCGACCTTCTCACCGCGCTCGGCCGTGGCCAGCGCGTCCTCGGCGTCGGCGATCTGAGAGCGATAGCGCTCCTGCTGCTCGTGCACGTAGTCGGTACGAATGCGCGCCAGCAGGTCGGGCGTATAGCGGTGCATGTACACCAGGGCCATAAAGCCGTTCTTTTTGCCCGAGTCAAACAGCCAGTAGATGGGACGTTTCTTATAGGTCTGGCAGTGGTCCTTAAAGAAGTCCTTCAAAAAGTAGGTGCGAATCACCTCGCGCGAGGTACCCTTGCCGCCGAGCGCCTCGGCAATAAAGGCAAGGTTCTGCTCGAGCGTCTCCTCGCCGTACACGGTGCGCACAAAGTCAATAAAATAGCGCACGATGTCGTCGTCAAAGTACTCGTCATCGGTAATGGGCAGCACGTTGTCGCCATCGGGCATAAAGGTCACGTGATCGGGATCGGGCATCTTGGCCAGATAGTCGTCGATCGTGGCGCCCTGATCGGCCAAGACCAGACCGTCCACGTCCAGCGAATAACGACCGAACATGCAACCCACGGCATAGCTCATGAGCGAGGTGATCTCGTCGCGCTTGGTGCGCACGTACTTGTTGCCCTTGTAGCTCTCGGGGATCTCATCGGCGGTATCAAAGATGCGCGCCACCGATACGTACTTGTCCTCGACCTCGATGGGCACCTCGCCCTCCATGTTGTAGATCTTGGCAAAGATTCGGTTGAGCTCCTCCTCGTTAGCGCGGAGCTGCTCAAAGCGAGCATTGACCTCGGCCTTGCGAGCCTCGTATTTATCGGCGAGCAACGTTGCCATATCTCTATCCCATCCAATCAGGACCGATTAAAAGCCCAATAAAACTAGCTAAGTCAACATAGACAAGTCTACCCGACAGCAAAGCAAATAGCGCCCCGTGCAGAGCATTCGCAGGCCCATTGTTAGCGCCGGGCGATTTTAGCCGCTAATAGTCAAACGATTTTGACCAATCCCG
>CAJMRR010000078.1 GCA_905215835.1 uncultured bacterium
CGTGATCGATGACAAGGGTCCGGCGGTGTTGTCGCTCTACGCCGGCGCCTACCTGCTCAAGCACGGCATTGTGCCGCGCTATACCTTCCGCGCGCTGCTGGGCTGCGATGAGGAAGTGGGCATGTCCGACGTTCACCATTATCTGGAGAACCACGCAGACCCCGACTTTCTGTTTACGCCCGATGCCGAGTTCCCGGTTTGCAATGCCGAGAAGGGCCAGTTTGGGGCGACGTTTGTGAGCCCCAAGATCGACGGCGGGCGCATCGTGTCCTGGAGCGGTGCCGAGGCGAGCAACGCCATTCCGTCGCAGTCTATCTGCGAACTCGCGATTGCCGCCGATGAGCTGCCGGCACCGGTCGAGAACGCCGACCGTCTGGAGATCACGACGCTCGATAACGGGCATGCGCAGATTTTTGCCCACGGTATTGGCGGTCACGCCTCGATGCCCGAGGGAACGATCAATGCCGTCGGCCTTATCGTGGCGTATCTGCGCGAGGCCGAGGACGCGTTTGGTGCCCGTGGCGAGCGCCTGCTGACGCCTGCCGAGCACGAGTTTGTCAAGTTTTTGGCTTTTGTGCATGCGGACGCCTATGGCCGCGGCCTGGGCATCGACGCGACGAGCCCCGCGTTTGGCCCGCTCACCTGCAACCCCGGCGTCATCCGTGTGGCGGATGGCCACATCGAGCAGGTCATTGACGTGCGTTTCCCCGATAGCACCAGTGCCGATACCATCTGCGAGCAGCTCGAGCCGCTCGTGGGCCGCTTTGGTGTGACGTGTCGCGTGGGTCGTGCCAAGGTGCCGTTCTCAGTCTCTGCCGACGATCCGGCCGTGAAGGCGCTTATCGATACCTATAATGAGTTTACGGGCAAGCATGCCGAGCCCTTTGCCATGGGCGGCGGCACGTACGCGCGCAACTTTGTCCGTGCCGTATCGTTTGGCCCCGAGGAGACCGGCCTGGAGCTGCCCGCATGGGGCGGCCAGATGCACGGCCCCAACGAGTGCGCTAACGAGGAACAGCTCAAGCAGGCGCTCAAGATTTATATCGTGGCAATCCTGCGCCTCAACGAACTCGAACTTTAAGGTTACGCGGTTTCCCAATCTAAGTTGCGGTGGAATAGTTCCTAGAATGGGCCTTTTGATGGCCAAACAGGAACTATTTCACCGCAACTTTGTTTTTATTGGTGTAAAAGGCGGGCCATGCTTGGCGGCGGGTTTGTTATTCGTTTGTAAAGCCGAGTCGCGCTTGCGGTAAGGGTCAATCAGATGCCCGTAAGAAACCGTAGTTGGCGCGGGCGATGCCCGGTCGGGGCCGTATCTTTCCAAACAGCAAAGCGGGCAGGGTGCCCGCGAGTCGCATGTATGAAAGGAAGATCATGCTCGATCAGGCTTATTCTCGTCGTCAGTTCCTCGGCCTCGCTGGTGGTCTTGCCAGCATCGTCGGTCTCGGTCTCGTTGGTTGCGGCGGCGCAGGCGCTTCTAGCGCTACCGACAAGGGTAGCGCCGCCGCTGCCGAGTCCGTCTCCGGCGAGGTGACCTACGACGGTGCCTCTTCGTTCCAGGCTCTCGTCGAGGCCGCTGCCGAGAAGTTCATGGACGCCAACCCCGATGTCTCCGTCTCCGGCTCGGGTAACGGTTCGGGCAAGGGCCTGACCGCTGTTGCCGCCGGCACCGTCACCATCGGCAACTCCGACGTCTTCGCCGAGACCAAGCTCGAGGCCGACCAGGTCAAGAACCTCGTCGACCACGAGGTTGCTGTCGTGGGCATGGGTCCTGTTGTCTCCAAGAACGTCAAGGTTGACGATCTGTCCCTCGAGCAGCTCAAGGGCATCTTCTCCGGTCAGATCACCAACTGGAAGGAGGTCGGCGGCGACGACGCCACCATCGTCGTCCTCAACCGCAAGGCCGGCTCCGGCACCCGCGCTACCTTCGAGGCCGCCGTCTTTGGCGACGAGGCCGTCGACTTTAAGGGCGACGCCGAGCTCGACAAGTCCGGCGACGTCCAGACTCAGATGGGCAGCACCGACAACGCCATCTCCTACCTCGATTTCTCGCACTTCGATGACTCCAAGTTCAACGCCATCAAGGTCGAGGGTGTCGAGCCCAAGAGCAAGAATGTCACCGACGACTCCTTCAAGATCTGGGCTACCGAGCACATGTACTGCGCAAAGGACGCCGACGAGGCCACCAAGGCCTTCCTGGAGTTCATGCTCTCCGACGACGTCCAGGGCAAGCTCGTTGAGGAGCAGGGCTTCATCCCCGTCTCTGCCATGAAGGTCGTCAAGGACGCCAGCGGCAAGGTCTCCGCTAAATAAGTAATCGCCCCCGGAAAGGTTTGCAATGGCAAAACAGCTGCCAAAGCGCGACCTTGAGAACGTGGGCCTGGGCGTCACGGGCGCGTGCGTAGCGCTCGTGACGCTTGTCGTTGCCGCGCTCATCTTTATGGTCGCCCAAAAGGGCCTCTCGGCTTTTTTCAAGGACGGCGTTTCGGTCGTCGAGTTTTTTACCGGCACCAAGTGGGACCTGGCCAACACAGCCGAAAACGGCCTGCCCTATACCGGCGCCCTGCCCCTGATCGTCACCTCGTTTGCGGTCATGGTGCTCTCCACGCTTATCGCGCTGCCCATCGCCATCGGCTCTGCCATCTTTGCGGTCGAGATCCAGCCTAAGTTTGGTTCCAAGATCTTTCAGCCGCTCATTGAGCTTTTGACCGGTATTCCCTCGGTCGTCTTTGGTCTGATCGGTTTTCACGTGGTCGTCGGCCTTATGAAGAGCGTTTTCCACGTGAGCACGGGCCTAGGCATCTTGCCCGGCGCCATCGTGCTGGCCGTCATGATCCTGCCGACCATGACCACGCTTTCGGTCGATGGCCTGCGCGCTGTGCCCGATAGCTACCGTCAGGGCTCGCTCGCGCTGGGCTACACCCGCTGGCAGACCATCTGGCACGTGGTGCTCAAGTCCGCCATGCCATCGCTCATGACTGCGGTCATCCTTGGCATGACGCGTGCCTTTGGCGAGACGCTTGCCGTGCGCATGGTTATCGGCGGTATCGAGGCCATGCCGACGTCGCTGCTGTCGCCGGCGTCCACCATCACCACCAC
Organism: uncultured bacterium; assembly: GCA_905215835.1. Taxonomy (GTDB): domain Bacteria; phylum Actinomycetota; class Coriobacteriia; order Coriobacteriales; family Coriobacteriaceae; genus Collinsella. The sequence goes on from CAJMRR010000078.1 coordinate 3,100, forward strand.
GCTCACCACGTCCATGGCGGTCTATGCCGAGGGCTCGGCCCAGGACGATGTTCTGTGGGCACTCGGTTTGCTGCTGATGGGCATGAGCCTCATCTTCATCCTGATCATCCATCTCATTGGCCGCAAGGGGGCGAAGGCTCGTGGCTAGCACGCGCATCCACATCGACGAGGCGAGGCTCGGGCGTGTCCAAAAGCAGGACCGCTTCGCTACGGGCGTGTTGACGGCGATCGTCGCCATCGTCATGTTCATCGTCATCTCCATGGTGGCCTACATCCTGTTCGAGGGTATCTCGACGCTGCTTAAGCCGGGCTTCCTCACGCAGCCCGCGCGTGCCAACGGAACCCAGGGCGGCGTACTCTATCAGCTGTTCGACTCGTTCTATCTGCTACTGATCACCCTGATCATCTCGGTGCCCATCAGCTTGGGCGGCGCGGTCTTCCTGGTCGAGTACGCGCCGGACGGGCCCATTCGCGACATCGCCTCCACCGCTATCGAGACGCTGTCCTCGCTGCCCTCCATCGTCGTCGGCATGTTCGGATTCCTGGTGTTCTCGGTGCAGCTGGGCTGGAAGTACTCCATCATCTCCGGCGCCGTCGCGCTCACCATGTTCAACATCCCCATCCTGGTGCGCGTGATTCAGCAGGCGCTCGAGGACGTGCTGCAGGCCCAGCGCGATGCATGCCTGGCCATGGGCCTCACCCGCTGGGAGGCCACGCTGCACATCCTAATCCCCGAGGCCATGCCCGCCATCGTGACCGGCATCGTGCTTTCGGCCGGCCGTGTGTTTGGCGAGGCCGCAGCACTGCTCTTTACCTCGGGTATGAGCTCGCCGGTTCGCCTGAACTTCTTGAGCTTTAACCTGTCGAGCCCTACCTGCGCCTGGAACGTGTTCCGCCCCGGCGAGTCGCTCGCCGTGCATATCTACAAGATCTATGGCGAGGGCAGCCCCGAGGCCCAGCAGATCGTCTGGGGCACCGCTGCACTGCTGATGATTTGCGTGCTGCTGTTTAACGTAATCGCCCGCATTGTGGGCAAGCAACTGGCAAGGAAGATGACGGCCGAATGAGCGAGATGAATGTAACGCCCGCAACCGAAGCGGCATCGTCCGACACCCAGGACTTCCTGTCGAGCGTGGGGGAGAGCGAGAAGCGCGTGCGCGTGAGCGGCAAGGCCGTGAGCGACGAGGTCGTGCTCTCCACCAAGGACGTCAACGTGTACTATGGCGGCCACCATGCGCTGCACGATACGTCGCTCGACTTTCATAAGGGCGAGATCACGGCGCTCATCGGGCCTTCGGGCTGCGGTAAGTCGACCTTCTTGCGTAGCCTCAACCTGATGAATCGCGAGATTCGCGGCTGCCGCGTGGAGGGCGAGATCAACTATCGCGGGCGCAACGTGAACACCAAGACCGAAAACACCTACGAGCTGCGCCGTTCCATTGGCATGGTGTTCCAGCAGCCCAACCCGTTCCGCAAGTCCATTCGCGACAACATCACGTTTGCGCCTAAGCGCCACGGCATCACCGACCGCGACGAGCTCGACCGCATGGTCGAGGAAAGCCTGCGCGGCGCGGCGCTTTGGGACGAGGTCAAGGACAAGCTCGACAAGAGCGCCTATGCGCTTTCGGGCGGCCAGCAGCAGCGTCTGTGCATTGCGCGCACGCTGGCGCTCAACCCCGACGTGATCCTGTTTGACGAGCCCTGCTCGGCGCTCGACCCCATCTCGACGCTGGCGATCGAAGACCTCATGTCGTCGATCGTTGCCGACCGCGCCATCGTCATCGTGACGCACAACATGGAGCAGGCGTCGCGTGTGTCCAACCGCACGGCGTTCTTCTACATGGGCGATATGGTCGAGTACGACGAGACTGACGAGATTTTCCAACGGCCCAAGGATAAGCGGCTGAATGATTACCTCACCGGCATGTTCTCCTAGTCCGGGACATGCTTGAGGCCCGTTGCGGCCACGGTTGCCGCGGGACTGATTGGAGAGGCGGGTCATCTCTTGCGGGAGATGACCCGCCTTTTTGCTCTGCGACCGAAACGACCACCACAAAGGGGACAGGCACCTTCGTGGTGGTTTGGGATGGGGCTCGCTGCTATCATGGACAACGTTGAATTTCTACGAAGGAGCAGGGCATATGGCGATTCTTTTGGGATGCGATTCCGTCAGCCTAGAGTTTCCCACCAAGCATATTTTCGATAACGTGACGCTCGGCGTGGACGAGGGCGACCGTATTGGTATCGTCGGCAAAAACGGCGACGGCAAGTCGACGCTGCTGAGCGTGCTCGCTGGCACGTTGGAGCCCGACGACGGCCGCGTGACGCACCGCCGCGACACCACGATCGGATTGCTCGGCCAAAAGGACAACCTGGTCGATACCGACACCGTGCATCATGCCGTCGTCGGCGACACGCCCGAGTATGAGTGGGCGTCGAGTCCGCGTACGCGCCAGATTCTGGCCGGTCTTATTAGCGATGTGCCCTGGGAGGGCACGGTGGGCGAGCTTTCGGGCGGCCAGCGCCGTCGCGTGGACCTCGCGCGCCTGCTGATCGGCGACTACGACGTGCTCATGCTCGACGAGCCCACCAACCACCTGGACATGCGCACCATCAACTGGCTCGCGCGTCACTTAAAGGCCCGCTGGCAGCGCGGTCAGGGCGCCATGCTCGTGGTCACGCACGATCGCTGGTTCTTGGACGAGGTCTGCACCAGTATGTGGGAGGTCTATGACGGCCAGGTCGATCCTTTCGAGGGCGGTTACTCCGCATATATCCTGCAGCGCGTGGAGCGCGACCGCATGGCTGCGGTTACCGAGGAGCGCCGTCGCAACATGGCGCGCAAGGAGCTCGCATGGCTGAGCCGCGGTGCCCAGGCGCGCTCCACCAAGCCCAAGTTTCGCGTGGACGCCGCTCGCGAGCTCATCGACGACGTACCGCCCGTACGTGACGAGCTGGAGCTCAAGCGCCTGGCGGTGAGTCGCCTGGGCAAGCAGGTTATCGACGTGGTCGACGTGGACGCCGGCTATGCGGATACCGATGGCGCGCCCAAGCAGGTGCTCAACGATGTGACCTGGCTCATCGGTGCGGGCGACCGCTATGGCCTTTTGGGCGAGAACGGCGCTGGCAAGTCGACGCTGCTCGATGTGATCCAGGGCAAGATTGAGCCCACGCGCGGCCGCGTGAAGATTGGCCAGACAGTGCGCTTTGGCGTGCTGTCGCAGCAGCTCGAGGAGCTCGAACCCTACATGGGCGACACGATCCGCGAGGTGCTCGGCAACTATAAGAAGTACTACGTCATCGACGGTAAGGAGACTTCGCCCGAGAAGCTCTGCGAGCGCCTGGGCTTTACGACGCAGCAGCTCTGGAGCCGCATCGGCGATCTTTCGGGCGGCCAGCGCCGTCGCCTGTCGCTGTTGCTGACGATTCTGGACGAGCCCAACGTGCTTATCCTGGACGAGCCCGGTAACGACCTGGATACCGACATGCTTGCGATTGTCGAAGATCTGCTCGACGGCTGGCCCGGCACGTTGATCCTGGTGACGCACGACCGCTTCTTGATGGAGCGCGTGACCGACCAGCAGTGGGCGCTAATCGACGGTCACCTGACGCATATGCCCGGCGGCGTCGACCAGTACCTGCGTCTGTGCAATGCCACCGCCGAGGGCGAACCCGTGGGTGCGCCGAGTGCCAAGACCGGCACGTTCGACACCGGTGCTGCGGCAGCTGCGGCCGGAAAACCCAAGTCGAGCGGCCAGCCCAATGGCCTTTCCAACGCCGAGCGCCAGAAGCTCCGCCGCGAGGTGAGCTCGCTCGAGCGCAAAATGGAGACGCAGCGCGCCCGCGTGGAGGAGGCCGAGGCCGCGATGGCCCAGGTCGACCCCACCAACTACACGGCGCTGGGCGAGCAGCAGGCAAAGATTGACGAGGCTCACGCCGTCATGGACGAGCTGGAGATGGCGTGGCTCGAGGCGAGCGAGAAACTCGAGGGCGAGGAGTAGGCGAGGATGATCAAGGCCGCGTTTTTCGATATCGACGGCACGTTGCTGAGCTTTAAGAACCATCGGATTCCGGTGTCGGCGCAGCAGGTGCTTGACAGCTTTCGCGAGCAGGGGATTGCGTGCGTGATCGCCACGGGTCGCCCGACCTACCAGATGCCGGATTGGCTGTTCGGTCTTGGTTGGGATGCGTACATTACGCTTTCGGGCCAGCACTGTTTTGATGCCAAGGGCGTTTATCGCAGCTGCCCGATCGATCCGGACGACGTTGCGGTGATTGTGGACCAGGTGGCGCAGGGGCGCTACGACTCGCTGTGCATGCAGGGCGAGAACTCGTTTGTGAACCGCCTGTCCGAGCGCGTGGTGACGGCCGGCAACAACGCGGGGATCGTCTACCACGAGGAGCCGTTTGAGCACGCCTTTGACGCACCGGTCTACCAGTTTTGCGCCTTTGTGGATCCGGCCGATGAGCATATCGTGACCGACGCTGTGGCACATTCGCTTACCACGCGCTGGTGTGATCTGTTCTGCGACATAATCCCCGCTAGCGGCGGCAAGGACCTGGGCGTGGCAGCGACGCTGGAGCGACTGGGTGTCGATGCGAGCGAGGCGATTGCCTTTGGTGACGGCGAGAACGACCTGTCGATGTTTTCCGCCGTGGGCACGAGCGTGGCCATGGGCAACGCGCAGGACACAGTGAAAGCTGCAGCGACCTATGTGACGACCGCCGTGGATGACGACGGGATCTACAACGCTGCGAAGCACTTTGGTCTGCTGTAGCTGCGGGCCGTCACCCGGCGCCTGGGGACACTCCTTGCGGGGCGTCCCCATTTTGTTTCCGTCCCGCACGTTTTGTGAAACACGGCTAACTTTTAGGCAAAGTAGTAAGACATGGGCAACTTTTGCGGTAAAGTTAGCCGTGGAAAGTATCCAAAGGCTAACTAGCAATCATCGCGAAAGGCGGCCCATGGCCCTACGTGAATCCGGAGAAGACTATCTCGAATCGATCTACGTTCTGTCGGAACGTCAGGGCATCGTGCGCTCGATCGACGTTGCGGAGTACCTCGGCGTAACCAAGGCGAGCGTTTCCAAGGCCATGGCGACGCTGGAAAGCAACGGCTATGTCGAAATGGGCAAACGAGATGTTCATCTGACAGAGCGAGGGCTGGAGGTCGCTCGTCAAATGTGGGAGCGTCACTGCTTTTTCGTGGGGCTGCTGGAGGATGCGGGTGTTTCGGCTGAGGTCGCGTCGCAAGAGGGCTGCCACATGGAGCATTGTCTGAGCGAGGAGAGCTTTGAGAAGCTAAGATCGATGCTGGGACGGGAAGATGTGGCGGGTCCAACAACGGAAGCCTAACTGACCCACAGTGGCGCGGAGTTCACGCAAAGCGCGAACCAGCGACCGGGACCAGCGGCCCTTTCGGCCAAGTCCATTTCAGCTAAGGAACCCCGCCAGCAAGCGATGCCCAAGAACCGCCAGCTGTGTCAATGCAGGCCGGGGCCGGGCTTGGTTTTGAAAACACTCCGCAGCGCGAGGCCCGCCTTTCCGTTGCTCCGCAGGAGCAGGAAAGACGGGCCTCATGCGCGAGGACGTTTTCAAAACCAAGCCCGGCCCCGGCCGGACAGCCCACGAACGCTACAGGTTCTTGACACCCATCGCGCGCATGGCGTTCAGGATGGCGATGATCGCCACGCCTACGTCGCCGAACACGGCAAGCCACATGTTGGCGATGCCCAGCGCTGCCAGCACAAGGATCAGCAGCTTAACGCCCAGCGCAAAGATGATGTTCTGCCAGACGATCGTCATGGTCTTGCGTGCCACGCGGATCGCGCGGGAAATGTTGGACGGCTTGTCGTCCATGAGCACGACATCGGCGGCCTCGATCGCAGCGTCAGAACCCATAGCGCCCATGGCAATGCCCACATCGGCGCGCGTAAGCACGGGCGCATCGTTGATGCCGTCGCCCACAAAGGCGAGCTTGCCCTTGCCCGATTCGGCTGCCAGCAGCGCTTCAACACGCTCGACCTTGTCGCCCGGCAGCAGCTGCGCGTGGAACTCGTCGAGCCCCAGCCGCTTGGCCACCGCAGCAGCCACTTCCTCGCGGTCGCCCGTGAGCATGACGGTGCGCTTGACGCCGGCGGCGTGCAGGTCGCGGATCGTCTGCTCTGCATCGGCCTTTATGGTGTCGGCAATTACAATGTGGCCGGCATAGATGCCATCGACTAGCACGTGGAGGATGGTGCCGACGACCTCGCAATCGGGCGCTTCGACTCC
>CAJMRR010000079.1 GCA_905215835.1 uncultured bacterium
CCGTCGCCGGTATCGTCTACGCCGTTGTCTTTATCCTGTGCCTGGTTTTGGGTATCGTGCCCACGGCCATCTTTGTTTCCGTCATGAGCGGTCTGTGCTGCTATGAGTTTTTCCGTATGACAAGGCTCGATGGCAAGATGGCTAACGAGCGCATGGGTATCGCTGCCGCCGTGCTCTTTCCGCTGTCGGCGTTGGGCGATTCGATGCTGCTGAATGCCCTGCTTTTTGCCCTGATGCTCGCTGTGGGCATTTGGTATGTCTGGTCGCCGCGTACCCGCATATCCGATGTTGCCGTGACACTCATGGGTCCCATCTACACCGGTTTTATGCTGTCGGCTATCGTGCTGCTGCGCGATGCCGTGCCCGGTTTTGCCGGCGCCCTGCTTTCGGTGGGTGTTTGTGCGTCCCTTTGGGTCTCCGATTCGTTTGCCTATATCGTGGGCAGCCGTATCGGTAAGCACAAGATGGTTCCCAAGATCTCTCCCAAAAAGAGCTGGGAGGGGTTTGTCGGCGGCATTCTGGGCTCGGTTTTGATTTGGCTCATCCTGTGGGCGACGCACTTCTACAAGCTCAGCCTGCCCTATGCGCTGCTGTGCGGCGTGGTCGTGTCCGTCCTGGGCGTTATCGGCGACCTTATCGAGTCGCGCATCAAGCGCGGTGTGGGCGTCAAAGATTCCGGCAACCTTATCCCGGGCCACGGCGGCATGCTCGATCGTAGCGATTCGCTTATCTTCGGCTGCATCACCGCGCAGCTGATGCTGATGATCGGAGGCGTGCTGTAATGTCATTCCAGACGACGTATGGCCCCGATGGACGCCTCCGTGTTGCCATCCTGGGTTGTACGGGCTCCATCGGCACCCAGGCGCTCGATGTGTGCCGCCAGCATGCCGATCGCCTGCAGGTGACGGCGCTGTCCGTTAACTCCAGTACCTCCGAGCTTGTTGCCGCTGCCCGCGAGTTCTCGGTTTCGGCGGTTGCCGTGGCCGATGTCGCTCATGGCGATGACGCCGTGCTGCAGGAGTTGCCCGAGGGAACGAAGCTCGGCGTTGGCGCGCAGGCGGTTTGCGAGCTCGCGCGTCGCGACGATGTCGACTGCGTACTCGTCGCTATTGTGGGTGCCGCCGGTCTCGAGGCGAGCCATGCGGCCTTGACCTCGAATAAGCGCCTTGCCCTTGCCAACAAGGAGTCCCTCGTCGTCGGTGGCGACTTGCTTATGCCGTTGGCGCAACCGGGCCAGCTTATTCCAGTCGACTCTGAGCACTCCGCCATCTACCAGTGCTATCTGGGGGAGGACCCGCGCGAGGCTCATTGTATTTGGCTCACCTGCTCGGGCGGTCCGTTCTTTGGCCGCACGCGCGACGAGCTCAATCGCGTGACGCGTGCCGATGCCCTCGCACATCCCACGTGGGCCATGGGCGCCAAGATCACCATCGACTCCGCCACCCTCATGAACAAGGGCCTGGAGCGAATTGAGGCCATGCATCTGTTTAACTGCGGCCTCGATTTCATTAACGTGGTCGTGCAGCGTCAGTCTAAGATTCACTCTATGGTCGAGTTCGCCGACGGCTCCGTGATGGCGCATCTCGGTGCTTCCGACATGCGTATTCCCATCCAGTTCGCGTTCTCGTATCCCGAGCGTTGGGATACCCCGGCGCCTCGTATCGATTTTCGCGAGTTGGGACAGCTCACGTTTGATGCTGCCGACATGGATACCTTCCGCTGTCTGGCACTGGCCGAGCGTGCCGGCAAGACGGGTGGCACCATGCCGTGCGTGCTCAATGCCGCCAACGAGGTCGCCGTCGATGCCTTCCTGCACGATGGCTGCAGCTTTACCGATATCGATCGCATTGTGGAATCCTGCATGGATGCCCACGATATGCAGGCGGTCGATTCGTTTGAGCAGCTTCGCGACATCGATGCGTGGGCGCGTGAAAAGGCTGCGCAGGTACTCGCCGCAACCCGTTCCTAACCCATAAGGATTGCTTTTTCGTTTTATGGATACTGTTCTGAGCGTTCTCTCATCGGTCTTTTGGGGCCTGCTGATGCTTTCCGTCCTCGTGTTTTTGCACGAGGGCGGCCACTTTTTGGCGGCGCGTGCCTGCGGCGTCCGTGTGACCGAGTTCTTTTTGGGCCTGCCGTGCCGCTTTGACATCCATTACACGTCGCGTCGCATTGGAACCAAGTTTGGCGTGACCCCGCTGCTGCTGGGTGGCTACGCTGCCATCTGCGGTATGGATCCGACCGATGTCTCCTGCGCCGATCGCGTGCTCGCGGCTATCTACCGTCATGGTCGCGTGACCGTGGCCGACCTTGCTGTCGAGCTCGAGCTTTCCGAGGAGGATGTGCTCGAGGCTTGTGCTCTGTTGCTGGGCTGGGGCTCCATCGCTCCCTGGTATGAGGAAGGGGAGAAACCCTCGCCGAGCTACTATCCCACCAAGTATCAGACGCTGCCGCGAGACGCGGCGGGTTACACCACCTTTGACGGCCGCCGGTTCGATCGAGAGCATGCGACTGCCGAGGGCGATGTGTGGGAGCTGCCGTGCGGCGAAGCCGAGTTCCTTGCGCAAGAGCGTTCGCATACCTATTTGGGCCAGGGTTTTCTCAAGCGCGCCTTTATGCTGCTCGCGGGCATTCTCGTCAATATCCTGACGGGCTTTTTGCTGCTTATGAGTATCTATTCCATTGCGGGTGTCACCGTGCCGATGGATACCAACGTGATCGGTCAGGTTGACGAGGGGTCTATTGCCGCCAAGGCGGGTATCGAGGGCGGCGACGTGATCCTTTCGGTTGACGGAGTATCGTGCTCTTCCTGGATGGGCGTTTACGATGCCATCGGCAAGGCTGCCGGTAAGGACGATATCGCCATCGAGTACGAGCGTGACGGCAAGCAGCATTCGACCGCGGTTGCGCTCAAAGAGGACGAGCGCCTAGGTGTGTATGCCTCTACACAGGTGGTCCGTTTAGACCCCATCACGTCGGCTCGCCTGTCGTTCTCCTATGTCGTGCAGACAGCGGAGGGCGTGATGCGCCTGCTCCAGCCGCAGCATACGATGGAGATTCTCGATCAGTCTTCTTCGATCGTGGGTATTAGCGTTATGTCCTCACAGGCTGCTGCTGCCGGCCCTGCCACGTTCCTTTCGTTTGCCGCCCTCATTTCGTTCTCGCTTGGCTTTATGAACCTGCTGCCCATCCCACCACTCGATGGCGGCAAGCTGGTCATTGAGATCATTCAAAAGATTGCTGGCCGCGAGCTTCCGCTCAAGGTCCAGACGATTGTGAGCTATGTGGGCATCGCGCTCTTTGCGCTGCTGTTTGTCTATATGCTTCGTTCCGACGTCCTTCGATTTATCCTGTAGGGGAGTGTTTGGATTGTCTTTATCCCATCCTTTGCCTCGCGAGTTGACGCGCCCCGTGCATGTGGGCGGTGTTCAGATCGGTGGCGGCGCGCCGGTGGTGGTCCAATCCATGACCTGCACCGATACCGCTGACGCCCAGGCAACGCTTGCGCAAGTGTGCGCGTTGGCGCAGGCTGGCTGCGATATCGTGCGTGTGAGCGTGCCCACCGAGGCCGCGATTGAGGGTTTCCGCACCATCTGTGCCGAGTCTCCGGTGCCGATTGTCGCCGATATCCACTTTAACCACAAGCTCGCCATTGGCGCCGTGGAGGCCGGTGCCGCTAAGCTCCGCATCAATCCCGGCAACATTGGCGATTGGGCCAAGGTCGATGCCGTGATCGATGCCGCGGGCGCCGCTGGGTGCGCGATTCGCATTGGCGTGAACGCCGGCTCGCTTGAGCAGGATATCGCCGAGCGCGATGACCTTACGCAGCCCGAAAAGCTTGTGATGTCGAGCGAGCGTTTCGTCAAACATTTTGAGGATCGCGGCTTTACCAATATCGTGCTTTCCGCCAAGGCTCATAGCGTGTCCACGACGCTTGACACCTATCGTGCCCTGTCGCGCGAAATCCCCCATGTTCCGCTTCATTTGGGCGTGACTGAGGCCGGAACCAAGCTCCAGGGCACCATTAAGAGCTCTGTGGGCCTGGGAATTTTGCTTTCCGAGGGCATTGGCGACACCATGCGCGTCTCGCTCACGGCCGATCCGGTCGAGGAGCCGCCGGTCGCCTGGGGTATCCTGCAGTCGCTGGGTCTTCGCCGCCGTGGCCCCGAGATCGTATCGTGCCCCACGTGCGCTCGCTGCCAGGTCAACCTCATTCCTATCGCCGAGGAGGTCACTGAGCGGCTTAAGAACTACTCCGCACCGCTTTCGATTGCCGTGATGGGCTGTGCGGTCAATGGCCCAGGCGAGGCTTCTGACGCCGACTTGGGCGTTGCCTGCGGACGAGGTCAGGGCCTGCTCTTTTCGCACGGCCAAATCATTGGTAAAGTAGCTGAGGACCAAATTGTCGACGCGCTTATGGCCGAGGTCGACAAGCTTATTGAGGAGAAATAAATGACTCGAGCAATGTATATGTCTAAGCTGTATGCTCCGACGCTCAAAGAGGATCCGGCCGACGCCGAGCTTGCGAGCCATCGCCTGCTGCTTCGTGCCGGCATGATTCGCAAGGAGGCCGCCGGTCTCTATTCCTATCTGCCGCTTGCTTGGCGCTCGATTCGCAAGATCGAGAACATCGTGCGCGACGAGATGGACGCTGCCGGCGCCCAGGAGCTCATGATGCCCATCATGGTCGATGCCGAGCTGTGGCGTGAGTCCGGCCGTATCGATGCCTATGGCAAGGAGCTCGTGCGCTTTGATGACCGCCACGGACGCGAGTTCGTGCTCGGTCCCACGCACGAGGAGACCGTGACTGCCCTGGTGCGCAACGAGCTGCGTTCCTACAAGCAGCTGCCGGTGAATCTCTATCACATCCAGGATAAATTTCGCGACGAGTTCCGTCCCCGCTTTGGCCTGATGCGCGGTCGCGAGTTCATCATGAAGGACGCCTACAGCTTCTCTGCCACGCAGGAGAGCCTGCAGGAGGAGTACGACAAGATGAAGCAGGCCTACGCCAACATCTGCGAGCGCTGCTACATCAAGGCCCTGCCCGTTGTCGCCGACTCCGGTGAGATCGGCGGCGATACCTCCGTCGAGTACATGGCGCTGGCCGACGCCGGCGAGGCTTCGCTGGTCTACTGCGACGATTGCGGCTTTGCTGCCGATGACGAGGCTGCAAGCACCAAGGTCGTTGTGACCGAGGGCCCCGGCGACGGCACACTCACCAAGGTCAAGACTCCGGGCATGGGCACCATCGAGGCTGTTGCCAAGTTCTTTGGGTTCCCCGAGAACGGCACGCGCAAGTCCCTGGCTCTCATTGACGCCGAGGGTAAGCCGGTTGTGGCTATCGTTCCGGGCGATCACGAGCTCAACGACTGCAAGGCTGAGCACGTCTTTGGCAAGGGCTATCGCATGATGACCGATGAGGAGCTCCAGACCTACGGTCTGCATAAGGGCTTTATCGGACCGGTTAACCTACCCGAGGGTATTCGCCTGGTCTGCGATGAGAGCCTGCGTGAGTCCAAGCAGTGGGCCTGCGGTGCCAACGAGGTCGATTATCACTTTACCGGCGCCTGCCCCGAGCGCGACTTTACCGTCGACGAGTGGGCCGACCTGGTGACCGTCGTTGCCGGCGATCCCTGCCCGCACTGCGGTAAGCCGCTCTCCGCTGCCCGCGGTATCGAGGTCTCTCAGGTCTTCCAGCTGGGCACTAAGTATTCCGAGGCCATGGGCGCCACCTTTATGGACGAGGATGGCAAGGAGAAGCCGCTCATCATGGGCTGCTACGGCGTTGGTGTGTCCCGCTCGCTTGCTGCGGTCGTGGAGCAGCACAACGACGAGCACGGTATCGTATGGCCGGTCTCCGTTGCCCCGTACGAGGTCGCGGTGATTCCGCTCGACCCCAAGAAGGAGGAGTGCGCTACCGTCTGCGACCAAATCGTCGAGGGTCTGTGCGCCGAGGGTATCGAGGTTGTCGTCGATGACCGTGACGAGCGTCCCGGCTTTAAGTTTGCCGACAACGACCTTATGGGCTTCCCGTATCAGGTCGTTCTGGGCAAGCGCGGCCTCAAGAATGGCACGGTGGAGCTCAAGGACCGTGCTACCGGCGAGCGTGAGGACGTGGCGATTGACGAGGTCGTCGCCAAGGTTGCCGAGCTGGTGAAGGCAGCACGCCGTTAATCTACGATTTCGCTTGTAGTTCGATATGCGGGACGGCCTCGCATTTCTCCAGATTGGGGAGATGCGAGGCCGCCCTTTTATCTTGCCGTCGTGCTCAATCGCTAAAAGAAAAACCCCACAGCCCATATGAGCTGCGGGGTTTTCTTTGTGCCTCCGATGCGAAATAAATCGCTCAGATATTACTGATAATCGACGACGTCGATCCAGTTCTTCAGGAACTCATCGTTCACGTTGCGCTTACGAGCGAGCTCGGAAGCGGCGACGATGCTCGTCCACTGACGCACGACCTGCATGGGCATGTCGGCGCGGTCGCAGTAGAGCTCCAGGTAGGCCTCGGCCTGGTCCTTGCTGTTGAGGGCAAAGAGCAGGTAGGTGGTGGCAACGTCGGCAGCAGGGGAGCCCTGGGTAGCGTGTGCCCAGTCGCACACATAGAGCTGGCCGTCGTCGCCGACGATGACGTTGGAGGGGTTGAAGTCGCCGTGGCAGACCTTGAACTCCTTGGTCATGCCGTCCAGACGCTCCTGAAGGTTGTAGCGCGTGGTGGCATTGAGCTGATCAAGGCTGTCGATCATGCGGGCGAACTTGTCGCGCTGACGGTTAAGCAGCGGGGAGGTGTAGCCGTGGATCTCGATCTGGAGGTCGACGAACATCTCGAGGTACTCACCAAAGCGCTGGGGCTCGGCAGTCATCTTCTCGGCAAGGGTAGTGCCCGGAACCTTCTCGGTCACGAGCGCCCAGCCGTTGGCGTTCTCGAGCTGGGAAACCTCGAGAGCCTTGGGGCTGCGGATGCCGCACTCATTGATGCGGGCAAGATTCAAAGCCTCGTTGAACACGTCGGAGACGGGCTTGGTCTCGTTAAAGACCTTGACGATCTTGTCGCCCAGGTCGTAAACGACCTTGTTGCCACGGCGGACGAGCTCGGTCTTGGAATCGGGTAGCAGCATGGTTGCATCCTTTCAACGATGCGATAGAAGCGACGGCGGGGGTGTGTGAAACACCCGTGCACCCCCGCCGTTAAAAACCGTGCTAAAACTAGCAGACGGCGTAGTCCTGAGGCTCGCGGCCGTAGTAGGCGTCAAGGTAGAGCTCCTTGATCTCGCTCATCAGCGGGTAACGGGGGTTAGCGCCGGTGCACTGGTCGTTGAATGCCTGCTCGGTCATCTCGTCGAGGGTGTCGAGGAAGTACTTCTCGTCAACGCCGTACTCAGCGATGGTGTGCTTGACACCGATGAAGTCGCAGAGCTCGGTGAGCTTGGTGATGAAGTTCTCGAAGACCTCACGGTCGTCCTTGCCGTCGATGCCGCAGTAACGAGCCATCTCGGCGTAGTTGTGCAGCGCGTTGGGGTAAGGATACTGAGAGAAGGTTCCCATCTTGACAGGAGCCTCGGCGGCGTTGTAACGCATGACGCGGGTCAGGATGACTGCGTTTGCGAGGCCGTGGGGCAGATGGTGGAAAGCGCCGAGCTTGTGGGCCATGGAGTGGTTGAGGCCCAGGAAGGCGTTACCGAATGCCATACCGGCCATGCAGGATGCGTTGTGCATCTCCTCGCGAGCGTGCGGATCCTTGGCACCGTTGGTGAAGGAGCTCGGGAGGTTCTCGAAGACGAGCTTTGCGGCGCGCTCGGAGAGGCCCTTGGTGTAATCGGAAGCCATGATGGAGACGTAGGACTCGATGGCGTGGGTCATGACGTCAATACCGGAAGCTGCGGTGAGGCCCTTCGGGGCGGTCATGCAGTTGTCAGCGTCGACGATTGCCATGTTGGGGAGCAGCGCGTAGTCGGCGAGCGGCCACTTGATGCCGGTCTCCTTGTCGGTGATGATGGCGAACGGCGTGCACTCGGAGCCAGTGCCCGAAGAGGTCGGGACGGCGACGAAGTAAGCCTTCTTGCCCATCTCGGGGAAGGTGAAGATACGCTTGCGGATGTCCATGAAGTCCATGGCCATGTCCTCGAAGTTCGCCTCGGGGTGCTCGTACATCATCCACATAATCTTGCCGGCGTCCATTGCGGAACCGCCGCCAACGGCGATGATGACATCCGGCTCGAAGAGCGTCATCTGCTTGGCGCCGCGACGTGCGCACTGCAGGGAGGGATCGGGCTCAACGTCGTAGAAGCAGTCGTGAGCGATGCCCATCTCATCGAGCTTGGCCTCGATGGCACGCGTGTTGCCATTCTTGAAGAGGAACTGGTCGGTAACGATGAAGGCGCGCTTCTTGCCCATTACGGTGCCGAGCTCGTCGAGTGCGACGGGCGTGCAGCCCTTCTTGAAGTAGACCTTCTCGGGTGCGCGGAACCACAGCATGTTCTCGCGGCGCTCTGCCACGGTCTTGACGTTGATCAAGTGCTTCACCCCAACGTTCTCGGAGACGGAGTTGCCACCCCAGGAGCCGCAGCCCAGGGTTAGAGACGGCTTCATGCCGAAGTTGTAGAGGTCACCGATGCCGCCGTGCGAGGACGGGGTGTTGATGACGATGCGGCAGGCCTTCATGACGTGCTGGAACTTAGCGATCTTCTCGCTCTGTGCCGGGTGCACGTAGAGAGAGGCGGTGTGGCCCGGGCCACCTGCGAGGACGAGGTGCTCTGCCTTGTCAACGGCCTCCTGGAAGTCACTGGCGTGATACATAGCGAGGACCGGGGAGAGCTTCTCGTGGGAGAACTCTTCCTTCTCGGGATCGGTGGAGGTGACCTCGGCGATCAGGATCTTGGTCTTGGCGGGAACCTCGATGCCGGCGAGCTCGGCGATCTTGGCGGCAGCCATGCCGGGGATGCGGTGATCGAGAGCGCCGTTCTTGAACATGGCGGCACGCAGGGCCTCCATCTCGGCACCCTGCTTGACGAAGTAGCAGCCGCGCTTCTGGAACTCGGCCTTGACCTGGTCATAGATGGTGTCGATGACGGTCACGGACTGCTCGGAAGCGCAGATCATGCCGTTGTCGAAGGTCTTGGAGTGGATGATGGAGTTGACGGCGAGCTTGATGTCCGCGGTATCGTCGATGATGACCGGGGTGTTGCCGGCGCCGACGCCGAGTGCGGGCTTACCGGAGGAGTAAGCAGCCTTGACCATGCCCGGGCCACCGGTTGCGAGAATGATGTCAACGTCGCGCATGACCATGTTG
>CAJMRR010000080.1 GCA_905215835.1 uncultured bacterium
CGCGCCCATCAGGCCCGATTTGGACCCGCCGTATACCAACGCGTGGCCGTTGGTGCCAATCCAGTTGCCCAGCTCCTGTACCGCAAGTAGAAACGCCGGGTCATTACCGACGCTGGCACCCAGATACACGGTGATATTCATTTCAGTCCCCCTCATCGTGACGCGTGGCGCCCACTCTAGCGTTGGCGGCGGCGATATTCGCGCACGCGGCGCGACAGGTCGGCGAGCTCGTCACGATCGAGCTCTTCCAAATGCTCAAGATCGTCCATAAAGCGCGCCATGGTGTCCTTTTGGCGCAGCTTGATGAGCGTATTGCAGTAGTTCACCGCCACGCCCGTAAGCATGGCGATATAGAAGATACTGATGACGCTTAGGATGACGGTAATGCCGCGGGCAACCGGCGTTTCTGCCGGGATATCGCCAAAGCCGATCGTCGAGACCGTCTCAAAGCTAAACCAGAGACCATCACCAAAGGTGAGGGTCGTAGGCTCGGACAGCCAGACAGCCGTCGAGCACAGCAGGTAAAAGATAAGAAACAGGCCCGTGATACGTGCAAAGCCAGCCTGTCGCAGCACATCGGCAAGCGTCCTCAACCTGTTCATCGCGACCCTTTCCACGGACAACCAATCACGTTCGCTCGGTATTGTCCCACAACCGGCAGTTAGGGACGTTCCTTTTGTGCCGGCAGAAAGGGACTGTCCCCAACTGCCGGGCGGGACCGTTTAGCGGTGCAGCTGCCGACTGGGCAGACTGAGCTGGTATCCTTATGCGGTAATGTCTCGATTCGTTAGGATTGCATGTGAGAGCTTCCGCTGTCCTTCGTTCAGTTATATATCGCACCTTGGCCGTCGCGCTTGCCGTGCTCGCCGTACTGAGCACCATCATGCCCGCCCCCGCCTATGCCGCCAATACCGATCAGCAGGTCAAAACGGTCCGCGTTGGTTGGCTCGTCAACAACGAGGGCTTCCAGGACGGCACCCCCGGCGAGCGTCTCTCGGGATGGGGTTACGAGTACCTCCAGACCCTGTCGTACTACACGCCCGGCTGGCGGTACGAATACGTCTCCGGCACCTTCACCGAGCTTATGGACATGCTCGAGGCGGGCGAGATCGACCTCCTGCCCAACATCTCCTACTCCGAGGAACGCGCCCAAAAGCTGCTCTTTTCCTCGAACCCCGAGGGCACCGAGCGCTACTACATCTACGCCAGGCCCGACCGTGACGACCTCGCAAAGGGTGACCCTCAAGCACTTCAAGGTCTCACTATCGGCTGCAACCGCGGTGTTATGCAAACCCTCGTCGGCCAGCAGTGGCTCGCCAACGAGGGAATCGCCTGCACATACAGGGAGTATGACGGAGACTCCGTTCTCTTTGACGCACTCGCAAACAACGAGGTCGACGCCATCATCATGAACGACACGATCTCGTCGCCCAGTGCCTCCCCCATGTTCTACATTGGTTCGAACGACTACTATCTTGCCGTTCCCAAAATCCGCCCCGACCTGATGAACGACATCAATGCCGCCATGACGGCAATCGCCCGCGTCAACCCACGCTATAACGACGAAGTCAAATCTAGCTACTCGACCCAAAACAGCGGTTCATCATCGCTCAACGGCCCCGAATGTTCCTGGCTCAAAGCAAACAACAACACCATCACGCTCGGCTACATTACGGGCAAACTCCCCTACTGCAACGAAGACGAAGACGGCAAAATGGAAGGCTCGCTCGCATCGCTTGCGACGACGTTACACGATAAATTTGGCATTACGGTCAAAACCGTCGCCTTTGATAGCTACAAGATGATGTCAAAGGCCCTGTCAAAGGGAAGCATAGACGTTGCGCTGCCGGTATACCGAGATTACTGGTTTGCCGAGCAAACAGGCGTTGTGCAGTCGATATCGTTGGGGACCATATCCCTCACCGCTATCTACACCGGCAGCAACCTGAACAAAGACCTTCAGAACATCGCCTGTACCAAATCATCGTTTGTCAACAAAAATGCACTTGAAAGTCTGTTCCCCACAGCGACCGTAACCGAATACCAATCCGACGATGAAGCGTTCGACGCCCTCAGGAAGGGAACGGCGCACTGCATCGTCGCCCCCAGTTCACGCGTAAAAACCATCGGTGACCGTTACGATCTCGAGGACTGCGAGACGGTCGAGCTCCCTGACACCTGTGAGCTCTCGTGCTGGATTTCGCGCGGAAAACCCGAGCTGTTGGGAATCATCAACAAGGGCATCATCAATGCCGGAGAATCGCTCTCCGCAAGCAATTTCTCCTCCACGTCGTACACGGCCCAGGAATCCAACACGCTTCAATTCCTTTATCGCAACCGCACCGCCATTGCCGCTACCCTCATCGGTATGTTGTCGGTCGGCATCGTGCTGCTCATCTGGGCGCTCGTGCGCGCTCGAACCGAGCGCAAAAAAGCCGACGCTGCCAACGCCGCTAAGACGGCATTCCTCACGCGCATGAGCCACGACATCCGTACGCCGCTCAACGGTATCCTGGGCCTTATCGAGATCGAGGAATTGAAGGAAGGCGATATCAAGGTCGCCCGCGAGAGCCGTGCCAAGGCGCGCGTTGCCGCCAATCACCTGCTCTCGCTGATCAACGACATCCTCGAGATGGGCAAAATCGAAGACCGCAAGCTAACACTGGAGCATGCGCCTTTTAACCTCAAAGAGCTCTGTGACAATACGCTGGTTCTGTGCAAGCTCCGCGCGTCCAGTAACGGCATCACCATGCAGGACAATAGTCTGCCGTACGCCACGGGGCCATACATGATCGGCAGTCCCACCCATATCCGACAGATCATGATCAACCTGTTAGACAACAGCATTAAGTACAACAAGCACGGCGGCTCCGTCACCTTTAGTTCAAAGACCAAGCCACTCGATAACGGGCGCGCGCTCTTTTGCTTTAGCGTTTCGGATACCGGCATTGGCATGACTCCCAAGTTTTTAAAGCATATCTATGAGCCGTTTGCCCAAGAAGGTGACGATGCGCGCAGCAAGTTCCAAGGAACCGGCATGGGCATGCCAATCGTCAAGTCGCTTATTGAACTGATGGGCGGCACCATCGAAGTCACCAGTGAGCTCAATGTGGGCACCTCGTTCTATGTGGAGATTCCGCTCGATATCGACAAGAACCCCCAGACGCGGGCGAATACGGTCGAGAGGGCGCTCGACTGCTCGCTCGCCGACATGAACGTACTGCTCGCCGAAGACAACGAATTGAATGCCGAGATTGCCCAGACGCTGCTAGAATCCGAGGGCATCGTGGTCACCCGGGTCGCCAATGGCAACGAAGTCGTCGATCTGTACCTGTCGCATCCCGCCGGCAGCTTCGATGCGATTCTGATGGACATCATGATGCCGGGCATGGACGGTTACGAGGCAACCCGCGCGATTCGCCTGAGCGAGAAGGTCGATGCAGCCGATATCCCCATCATCGCGCTCACCGCCAATGCCTTTGCCGAGGACGCCAAGGCGGCACACGATGCCGGCATGAACGCCCATCTGTCCAAACCGCTCGACTTTAACAAGCTCAAAAACATACTCGCCCGCATCAAGAAAAACGGATCCGTTTCGCTATAGTTTTTGCAGCAACCACGCACGACCAGAAAGGAAGCCAACGATGTTTAGGCCCTTACGTCGAAAGAAACGCGCCATCACCGACGAGGAAGCGCGCAAACTGCTCGCCACCTGCAAGCGCGGCGTCTTTGCCGTCAACGGCGACGATGGCTACCCGTACGCCATTCCCGTCAACTACTTCTTTGACGCCGAGCACGACAAGATTTATTTCCATGGCGCCAAAGCTGGCCACAAGGTCGACGCACTCAAGCGCGATGACAAGGTCTGCTTTACCGTTTACGGCAACGAGTGGTACAAGGACGGTGACTGGGCTCCCTACGTTATGAGCACCGTCGTCTTTGGCCGTTGTCGCCTGGCGAATGACACCCCCGCGTTTATCGAGGACAAAGTCCGCCAGCTCGCCCTTAAGTACTATCCTTCCGCCGAAGAAGTCGAAGAGGAAATCGCCAAGGACATTAAGGGCGTCCAGCTCTACGAGATTACGATTGAGCATCTCTGCGGCAAGCAGATTCAAGAAAAGTAAGCCCCTCAGCAGGCCTCATCAATAACAATATGGCCCGGTTCCAACCAACATGGGAACCGGGCCATATACTTATGAAGCGTCGGCGGCTATGTGCGCAAGCGCCTCAACGAGCTCCTGCGAGCTCACGGGTTTACTCAGGTGCGCGTTCATGCCCGCCTCGCGCGAAAGCCTGCGGTCGTCGGCAAAGGCGTTGGCGCTCACGGCGATAATCGGTGTGGCCGCGGCATCCTCGCGATCGAGCGCTCGAATCTGACGCGTGGCCTCAAGGCCATCGATGCCCGGCATCATGATGTCCATCAACACCACGTCGTACTCGTGCGGTGCGCTCGCGGCAAACGCCTCAACGGCAGACTCGCCATCCTTAGCATGCGTCACGACGGCACCGGCACGGCTGAGCGTAAACTGCGCGATCTCGGCATTCAGATCGTTATCCTCTACGAGCAAAACGCGCAAGCCCTGGAGCGCATCGCCATCGCCCGCATCCGCGCGAACTGCCTGAGGAATCTCGGAGCGTTTGCATTTCTCGAACGGCAGACGGATGGTAAACGTCGTCCCCTGCCCCAAGACGCTCGTAAAGCTCATGGTTCCGCCCATAAGCTCGACCAACTGTTTTGCGATAGGCGCGCCCAGGCCAGTTCCCGATGAGGCGCCTTCCACCTGTTGCTCCTCGCGGCAAAACGGCTCGTAGAGGTGCTGCTGGAACTCCTCGCTCATGCCAATACCGTTGTCGGCGATCGTGTATTCATAGACGGGGACGCCATCTACAGGTTCCACCTCGCGGCACACCAGGCGAACATAGCCGCCCTGGCGGTTGTACTTGACGGCATTGCCGGCAATATTGAGCAACAAGCGCTTGAGGTGCGTCACGCTCACCCGAGCATAGGGATGATTAAGCGTCTGTTGGTCGCAGATAATTGTGACCAGACGCTCCTCGGCCTGGCGCTCCAGAATATCGCGCACCTCGTGGTTGAGGGTCACCAAGTTTGTGGGAACAAGCTCCAGATCGATTTGCCCGCTCTCCAGGCGACTCATATCCAGGGCCTCGTTGGCAAGGTCGAGCAGCAGTCCCGATGCCGTCCAGATCTTTGAGCGGCACTCGGTCTGCTTTTGCAGATCGTCCGCATTGGCATCGCCGACCTCGACCATGCCGCGAATGCCGTTGATGGGCGTGCGCAGATCGTGGCTCATGCGACGCAAAAACTCCGTCTTTGCCGAGTTGGCAGACGAGGCCTCACGCGCTGCCTTTGCCAGCTTGTCGTCATAGTCGCGCTCCTGCTGCAGCAAGTCCGTCAAACGTCGACGATCAGCGCGGCGACGCACCATCACAACAACGGCTATAACACCGCTGTAGAGCACCAGCACGCCGGCAGCAACAGCCGCGACGACCTCAAAGTAGCGCCGCGCCGAGGCATAGGTGTACACGTAGAACCCGCGCGCTTTTCCAAATGTGCCCAAATACCACTCGCCGCTGGCGTTGACCAGTCGGACTTTGCCGGGCAGGCATCGATCCTTAATACCGTCGACAATAAAGACATCCGTTGCAGGCAGATTGAATACGCCCAATATGGTGGGTTCAACGGCATTGGTCGCAACGACCTTGCCATCGCTTTCAATCACGATATTGCCACTGTCGATGGTCTCATAACCACCGAGCAAGCTCTGCAGTTTGAGCGTATTGCTTGCAACTGCCTTCGCGCTCTGATGCCTGACCGCGATAACGATGCCCTCGCCATCTTGCCGGGTTACGCAGCCAATGTCTGCGACCGAATCATCCGCAAGCGTGATACGGGCGGTATAGGACTTAAGCGGATGGGCTGCCACCTCCAGCACGGGTGCTTCCTTGAGATACGTAGCGAGCGACTCGTAGCCCACGCCATCCGTCGAGGACTCGGACACCAAATTGCCCGATGCGTCCGTCACGATCAGTGCGCTCACGTTGAACTGGTCGGCATATTGCTCCAGCATGGCGTTATCCACCGAACCGTCGCGCTCCATATCGCGCGCTGTCTCTCCTGCGATCTCCATAACGCGAATCAGGTTTTTGGTCGTATAGGCGCTATTGAATGCATCGTAGGAAAGGCTCTGCGTCGCCACGTAATCGACAACGTCGGCAAAGCGCTGCTCGGCTTGGGCCGTCGTGTAGCCGTAGCTCATCATGCCGGCAACAACCGAGAGCGCTATCCCCAGCAGGGCGACAAGGAGCCATGCCCCTGTCGAACGATTGCCCCGCTCCTGACCGGCGTGGTCGGGCGCATCGATCATGACAGGCCCTCCATATTCAAAAATGGCGAAGGGTCATCAAAGTACTTTGACACCAGACGTTCCATGGTGCCATCGACAAGCATTTCTTGGTAGGCATGAGTGAGCTTAACGTCGATGCCACGCGTATCGTTGATATCGAAAGCGGTGCCCAAACCAACCTCCAGCAGCGGCTCATCCAAAATGCGATACGTCACACCATAGTCTTTTTCGTAGGTGAGCAGCGAGGACTCATGCGCGGCGATGGCGTCGACCAGACCTTCGACGAGCGCCGGGTTCAGGTATGAGCGGTCCGAAAAGCAGTAGAGCTCTTTGATCTGCGGAACGTTTTCATTTGTATGATTGAGCAAAATGTCCTCGGGCTTGGTGGTGGACTGGACCGCCACGACCTTATCCTCAAGATCGGCAAGCGTGTAGATATCGCTCTGGGGATCGACCGCGACTTCCTGGCGGCTCGCAAGGTACGGGCCGGCCCAACGATACTCGTTTTCGCGACCCGTCATGCTAAAGCTGCCCATGACACAATCGAGTTCACCGCTCGCCAGTAGCTCGTTCTTCTTTTCCCAATCGATCAGCTGGTACTTTGGCTTGTAACCAATGCGGGCCAAAGCCTCGGTCAATATCTCGACATCCAGGCCAACGATATCGCCGTACTCGTCGGTATACACAAACGGTGGATAGAGGTCGCTGCCGACGTTGAGCGTCTTAAGGTTGTCGTCTTTGGCCTGCGAGGCGTCCAGGCCTTCTAATGCAGACGTCGAGGCCCTGCCATTCGACCCGGAACAGCCGGCTATCGCTACGACAAAGGCACACGCTACCGTAAGCGCAACAAACAACGATATGGCAACCGAGCGACGGGGTCTTTTCATCGAGCTCCAGACGATCCTGTTTACAGACTGAAATGGTAGAAAATAATAGCAAACAAAACCACACGAGTGCCCAATGGTTACAGACGTTTTACCATGCGGGGCCTTCCAGCCGACTTGGCAGAAGGCCCCGCATGCAGCACACGCCTACTGTGCATTAAAAACGTAGCGGTCCAGGCGGTCGCACGCCTCCCTTATGCGCGAAAGCGGCAGCGCCAGATTCACGCGAATGTGGCAGGGCCCGTGGAACGGACGGCCATCCTGGTAGCCAACGCCCACGCGCGCCCCCGCGTCGAGCAACCACTGAATATCGCGGCCATGCTCGCGGCACCACTCGGTACAGTCCAGAAACACCATGTACGTGCCCTGCGGACGCGAATAGGACACGCCCTCAAAATGCTCGTCCACGTAATTGCAGAAGTACTCGATATTGCCGGCAAGCACCTGATTGAGCTCGTCCACCCACTCATAGCCCTGCGGCTGGTAGGCACCGATAAGCGCATGCATGGAGAGGACATTCATCTCGTTGTAGTGGGTCTTGTTGGACACGGCGCACACGCGGTCGTGCAGCGTCTCGTTATAGATGATGTGGTAGCTGCCGACCAGGCCCGCCAGGTTGAACGTCTTGCTGGGCGCGTAGAGGGCAACCGTGCGCATGCGGGCATCCTCGCTCACCGACTGCGTCGGGATATGCTTGTGCCCCGGCAGGATGATATCGGACCAAATCTCGTCCGATATCACCACGCAATCGTGCTGGCGATAGATGTTCATGGCGCGCTCGATCTCGTCGCGCTCCCATACGCGGCCGCAGGGATTGTGCGGCGAGCAGAACACCGCAGCATGGATGTGGTTTTGGGCGAGCTTGTGCTCCATGTCCTCAAAGTCCATACGCCACACGCCCTGATCGTCGAGCTTAAGCGGGCTGTGGACAATGTGATAGCCCGCGGCCTCAATGGACTTGGTAAAGCCGATGTAGGTAGGGCTGTGGACCAGCACCGCATCGCCCGGCTGAACATACGCACGCAGTGTCGACACGACACCGCCCAGCACGCCGTTTTCGTAGCCGATATGTTCAGGGCGCAGGCCCTCGACGCCATTGCGGCGGCTCTGCCATTCGATGATGCGGTCGAAGTACTCGGCGCGCGGGTTAAAGTAGCCAAACATGGGATGCTGAGCGCGCTGAATGATGTGCTCCTGGACCGTGGGCACCGTGGCAAAATTCATGTCGGCCACCCACATGGGAATGCGGTCGAAGCCCTCGTCGGGTGCGTTCGGAGCCATACCGGGGATCTCGCCCCAGGAGTCAACGGCGATGGAGTCCATGCCGTGGCGGTCGATAAGCGAGCTAAAGTCGTATTTCATGCTGAGCCCCCGTGCAAAGTGATTGTTTTGGTAGGCGTTATTGTCCACCAGCGTGGGCGGTTTTGGCGCGGAGTTTGGCGCTTAATTTGACGGGTGCGGACGAATGGCTGGTTAGTCTTGCGCGTCGTTGACGGCGACTACGGTTAGCTGGGTTTCGTCGACCGTAAACGATATGTCGAGTCCGGCGTAGGCCAGATGATAGACGCGGTTTGGCTCGTGCTTGCTGCCCGCGCGGCGCGGATCTTGGCGTAGAACCTCGACCAAGCCAGAAATCTTTGCGGGCGGGACCGTATCCTGCAGAGCTTGCGGAAACTCAACATCGAGCTCTTGCCACGGAGCATCCTCAATCCAGCCGCCGGTCGCATCCGGGTGACAGTCCGCAAACGGAATGTAGGGCTTAATGTCGTAGATGGGCGTACCATCGCGCAGATCTGCTCCCAGCACATGGATGATGGGGCCGTCGTCGGTAAGCTCGACACGATCGAGCTTGACGCAGGTGAGACCGATGGGATTAGGGCGAAACGGACTGCGTGTGGCAAACACGCCCACACGCTCGGCTCCGCCCAGACGCGGCGGGCGCACGGTTTTCGACCACTTGGCATTAGCGCCGGACCTGTCCTGCGACTTGGCATCGGCAGCTATGTCCTTAGCCGTGCCGCCGGGCGTTCCG
>CAJMRR010000081.1 GCA_905215835.1 uncultured bacterium
TTCTGCCGTTACCTCAATAGCAACTTCGATCTCTGTCTCGGGCTCGGGTTCCGGCGCGGCTTCAACCATGGCTTCGGGCTCGGGACGCTTAACGTGCTTGGGGCGCACGGCCTTGAGGTCCTTCTCACCGCGCTTTTTCTTTTTGTAGGACTGCTTGGCGCCCTTGGCAGCCTTGGGCTTGTCCTCGCCCTTGGCAAGGGCGGTATCCCAGGCCTCGTTGGCGATGACGGTGGCATACAGGCGGCCGCCCTTAAAGACGGTCAGCTTAATGCAGTCGTTGAGCTCCTCGAGCAGCTCGCGCGTGGACTCAAAGCCCAGGTCATAAGCGGTCATGTCGCCAGCGGCGAGCGCCTCCTCGACCTGCGTCATAAACGTTTGCTTGCCGCATCCAATCGCATCGCGCAGCAGGCGATACAGATAGATGTGGTTGCCCAGCGAAAGCGTGGGCCTAACTATTGTCTTGCTCATGGCAAATCTCCTCTTTACACATGTAAAGCATCTTACCATCGCATGGCGTTCGCCATGGCGGCGCCCAAGGCAAACGGGCGCGAACCGCTTTCGATTCGCGCCCGTTGTACAGGTCGGTTATCTATGAGAGGCAAACGTGCTTAGTTGCCCGATGCCGTGCCTTGGCTCGAGTTGTCAGATGCCGTGCCGGAAGCGGTTCCGCTCGAGCTGTTGGTGTTGTTACTGTCTGCCGTGCCCGTTCCCGACGTGGTGTCGCTCGTCTGGCCTCCCGTGTTCGGCTGTGAACCGTCAGTCGTTTG
Source organism: uncultured bacterium (assembly GCA_905215835.1). GTDB lineage: Bacteria > Actinomycetota > Coriobacteriia > Coriobacteriales > Coriobacteriaceae > Collinsella. Next base: position 768 of record CAJMRR010000081.1, read on the forward strand.
GCTTGAGTCGGTCGTGCCGGACGGCGTGCCACTGTTGGCCGTAGAGGAATCGGTGCCCTGCGATTGGTTTTGGGTGTTCGAGGACGAATTGGCAGAGGTAGGACTGTCTTGCGTGTCGTCCGTCTGTGCCTGCTGATCCTGCGGCTGAGTGTTGCCATTTGCATCGCTCTCGGTCGTGCGCGACGACAGGATTGGCTCGGGACGCTCGCCCAGACCCTCACCGGCAGTGGTGATAAGGATGGCGCCGGCGCAGGCGATGACCGCGACGATGGCGATGGCGATCGAGAAGACGATGACCTTCTTTTGTGTCTGGCTGCGCTCTGCCGCCGCCTTGGCGCGCAGACTGTTGGGGGCGACGCGCGCCGTGGTCGCGCGTCCCGCAACCTGGCGCATCTCCTGCGTGGTCGCGGCGCCACCTAGGTGCTCCTCGACATCGGGCTCAACGGGCTCGTAGGCGCCGGCAGGGTAGTCGACAGCGGCATGCGTGCCCTTGATTGCTTCGGCGCTGGCGGAGATAAAGTGGCGATAGACCTGCGAGGACACAACAGTGATGACTGAGCTCACAGCGGCACCAATCACCGAGCCGGCAATGCCGATCTTTGAAGCAAGCGCCACGCTCGTGGCGGCAGCTGCGGCGCCGGCGATGATCTGGGGAATGGAAATGTCGTCGAACAGGCCCTTTTTGGGCGCGATGGCCATGGTCTGTCCAATGGAATGGTTCTCGTGTACGCCGTTGTTGAGCGATGCCGGCGTCATGACGCGCGTGCGCGGCGCGTCGGTGTACTTGGTTGTCATACGGGGTCCTCCCGGTGTAAATCTGCTTCGTTTCGTGTAGCCATCAGGGTACCCACCAGATGTGAATCGTACGTGACATTTAACAGATACCATCAACTCATCAATTGCTCACCAAGTTGGTGGGATGCGGTTACACCCGGCGGTTGAACTACAATAGGACTTGCTAATTGTTGTGAATGGCGTCTACGCACGGGAGCATTCTTATGAATCTTCACCTTTCTCAGTCTGATGGCTTTTTGCGCGTGGCGGCGGCGTCGCCGCAGATTCGCGTGGCCGATGTCGAGGGCAATGCCGAGGTTGCGCTGGCGGCTGTTCGCGATGCTGCCGGGCGTGGCGTTCGCGCGTTGGTGTTGCCCGAGCTTAATCTGACTGGCTATACCGCGGCCGATCTGTTCCATAATCGCACACTGCTGCATGCCTGCGAGGCTGCTCTGGTGCATATCCTCGATGAAACCCGTGAGCTGCCGATCGTCTTTACCATCGGTCTTCCCGTTGCGGTTGCCGAGAATATCTACAACTGTGCCGCCGTGTGCTGCGCGGGCGAGCTTTTGGGCCTCACGGCCAAGAAGTATCTGCCCAACTATGGCGAGTTCTATGAGCGTCGCTGGTTTGCTCCGTCGCCTGCGGATCCCGTGTGGGTTGAATTTGCCGGTCAGGGTCCGGTTCCGCTGGGTTCGGGGCTTGTCTACCGCTGCTGTGATGAGGGTGCCGAGGATATGGTGCTGGGCGTTGAAGTCTGCGAGGACCTGTGGGTGCCGGCGCCCCCTTCGACCGAGATGGCGCTTGCCGGTGCGACGGTGATTCTCAACCCGTCGGCCTCGGACGAGATTATCGGTAAGGCAGACTATCGCCGCAGCCTCATCTCTAACCAGAGCGCACGCCTGTACTGCGCCTATGCCTACGCGGACGCGAGCGAGGGCGAGTCCACGACCGACATGGTCTTTGCGGGCGAGAATCTTATCTACGAAAATGGCTCCAAGCTCGCCGCCACCAAACTGCTTACCTGCGATATGGCCATCGCCGACGTTGACCTTGACCGCCTGGTTGCCGAGCGCCGTCGCTCGACGACGTGGACGCGCACCGACGATGCGCCGGAGTCCGCGACCGTCGAGTTCTCGTTTGAGGGCTCGCTCGCCGAAGAGCCTGTCCTGCGCGATGCGCTCGGCATAGACCGTGTCTTCCCCCGCGCGCCCTTCGTGCCGGCCGACCACGGCGACTTGGCCGAGCGCTGCGAGACGATCCTCAATCTGCAGACTGCTGGCCTCAAGACCCGCCTTGCCCACACGGGCACCAAGGCTGCGGTCATCGGCCTTTCGGGTGGCTTGGACTCTACGCTGGCGCTACTTGTGACCGTGCGTGCGTTCGACGCCTTGGGCCTGCCTCGCACCGGTATCACGGCCGTGTCCATGCCCGGCTTTGGCACGACGCATCGCACCAAGTCGAATGCCGAGTCGCTCGCTCGCGACCTAGGTGTGAGCTTCCGCGAGGTTTCGATCCATGCGGCTGTGGAGCAGCACTTCAAGGACATTGAGCACGATCCGACCGTGCAGGACGTGACCTACGAGAACAGCCAGGCCCGCGAGCGTACGCAGATTCTGATGGATCTGGCCAATCAGGCTGGCGGTTTTGTCATCGGCACGGGCGACCTGTCGGAGTTGGCGCTCGGCTGGGCTACCTATAACGGCGACCACATGAGCATGTACGCCGTCAACGCGAGCGTGCCCAAGACGCTTGTGCGCCATCTGGTGCGCTATGCGGCTGATGTCTTTGGCGGGCGTATTGCCGAGGTCTTGCTCGACATCCTCGATACACCGGTGTCCCCCGAGCTTCTGCCGCCCACGGGCGACGGCGAGATTGCGCAGAAGACCGAGGATTTGGTGGGCCCGTATGAGCTGCACGACTACTTCCTCTACTACCTGCTGCGTTTTGGCTTTGAGCCGGGCAAGATCTACCGCATGGCGCTCAAGAGCTTCGAGGGCGTCTACGACGCCAAGACCGTCCACACGTGGCTACGTACGTTCTACCGTCGCTTCTTTGCCCAGCAGTTTAAGCGCAGCTGCCTGCCCGATGGTCCCAAGGTGGGTTCGGTGACGCTCAGCCCGCGCGGCGATTGGCGTATGCCGAGTGACGCTAGCTCGCGTCTGTGGCTTGCGCAGATCGACGCGCTCAATCCAGTTGACTAAGGTTGGCTAAATTGAACCAATACGGGGGTTGCAAGCGTTACACTTTTGCAATCTGATGGCCCGTATCGCGCGGCGCTCTTGTCGGAGCGCCGCGTTTTTTATATCGAAAGGTGGCACCATGCAGGCATCGCAGCGTCTCGACCGCTTTGGCGCGGAGGTCTTCGCCTCGCTCAACAACAAGCTTCTCGCGCTGAAGGCTCAGGGCAAGACCATTTACAACATGAGCGTGGGCACGCCCGACTTTAAGCCGTACGACCATGTGGTCGAGGCGCTCACGCAGGCAGCCCAAGATCCCGAGATGTGGAAGTATGCCCTGCGCGACCTGCCCGAACTCAAGCAGGCCGTGTGCGATTACTATGAGCGTCGCTTTGGCGTTTCGGGCATTACGCCGTCTATGGTGCAGTCGTGCAACGGCACGCAGGAGGGGGTGGGCCATTTGGGCCTTGCCCTGCTCGATCCGGGTGACACCATTTTGGTTCCCGATCCGTGCTACCCGGTCTTTGAGGCGGGTGCCAAGATCGCCGATGCCAAGCTCGAATACTATCCGCTGGTTGCCGAGCACAATTACCTGCCCTATGTGGCGGGTATCGATCCCGAGGTTGCCGATCGTGCCAAGTACATGATCGTGTCGCTGCCCGCGAACCCGGTCGGCTCGGTGGGCACGCCCGAGGTCTACGAGGAGATTATCGCCTTTGCCCGCGAGCATGATCTGTTGATCGTCCATGACAACGCATACTCCGACATCGTGTTCGACGGCGAGCCGGGCGGCAGCTTCTTGCAGTATCCCGGTGCGCTTGAGGTGGGCGTGGAGTTCTTCTCGCTTTCCAAATCGTTTAACGTCACCGGTGCCCGCATCGGCTTTTTGGTCGGTCGCGAGGATGTGGTCTCTGCCTTTGCCAAGCTGCGCAGCCAGATCGACTTTGGTATGTTCTTCCCGATTCAGAAGGCCGCCATCGCGTGCCTTAATGGCCCGCGCGATGAGGTCGAGGCGCAGCGTCTGAAGTACCAGGAACGCCGCGATGCCCTGTGCGACGGTCTTGAGGGCCTGGGCTGGGAGCGTCCCAACGCGCATGGCTCTATGTTTGTGTGGGCCAAGCTTCCCGGTGGTCGCACCGATTCCATGGCGTTTTGCGAGGAGCTTATGGAGAAGGCCGGCGTTGTGGTGACGCCGGGCGCGAGCTTTGGCCCTTCGGGCGAGGGGCACGTGCGTATGGCACTGGTCCTGCCGCCCGATCAGATCGCTTTGGCTGTCGAGGCCATTCGCGAGGCGGGCCTGTATTAGAAACCTATTTCGACTCGTCAATAGCTCGAAACCGATTTCGTGCAGTTATTTTACGAATTCTGCAAACAATTTCGGTAAACGGTCGATTTTTGGCTGCGAATAGGAGCATAATCAAAGTCCCGATTGGATGTATTGGGATTACGGCAAGCCGCTCGGGTCGTTCCCGGGCGGCTTGTTTGTGGAGAGAGATGGGAGTTTCTAATGGTTAACGAGAAGAAGGTCGCTATTGTCGGTTGCGGTTTCGTCGGTTCGTCTTCGGCGTTCGCTCTGATGCAGAGCGGTCTGTTCTCCGAGATGGTCCTCATCGACGTGGACAAGAACCGCGCCGAGGGTGAGGCTCTGGATATCGCGCACGGCATGACGTTTGCCGAGCCGATGAAGATCTACGCCGGCGATTATTCCGATGTCGCCGACGCCGCCATGATCGTCGTCACCGCTGGCGCTGCCCAGAAGCCCGGTGAGACCCGCCTGGACCTGGTCAACAAGAACGTAAACATCTTTAAGTCCATTATCCCCGAGATTAAGAAGTCCGGCTTCGACGGCATTCTGCTAATCGTCTCCAACCCGGTTGATGTTCTGACCTATGCTGCCATTAAGATGTCCGGCCTGCCCGAGGGCCATGTCATCGGCTCCGGCACCGTGCTCGACACTGGCCGTCTGCAGCAGATGCTTGGTGCCCACGTCGAGGTTGACCCGCGCGATGTCCAGGCCTATGTCATGGGCGAGCACGGCGACTCCGAGTTTGTCGCTTGGTCCAGCGCTCAGGTTGCTGGCGTTCCGCTGAACACCTTCTGCGAGCTTCACGGCCACCTGGAGCATGAGGCTGCCGAGAAGCGCATCGCCGAGGACGTCAAGAACTCCGCCTACACCATCATCGAGAAGAAGCACGCCACCTACTACGGCGTCGCCATGGCCGTCAAGCGCATCTGCACCGCTGTCATGCGCGATGAGCAGACCGTTCTGCCCGTTTCCTCGCTCATGGTGGGCGAGTATGGCCTGTCCGATCTGGCTATCTCCATGCCGACGGTCGTTGGCCGCGACGGCGTCGTCTGCCGCGTCCCCGTGCCGCTGAACGATGACGAGCAGCATGAGCTCACCGCCTCCGCCAAGGCCCTCAAGGACATCATCGACAGCGTCGACTTCTCCTGCTAAATCAAGCTCGCTAGAGCGAAAAGCTACAATGAAGGCGTCCGGGTCCACACGGCCCGGGCGCCTTTTTGGTGCAAAGTAACCTGACCCCAATGCACCATAGTTGATGGGAGGGCCATGTCGGATTCGCCTAATTTTTTGACCTATGCCCAGACGGCGTTTGATCCGTTTGAGGAACGGTCGTTCTGTGCGGTGGACAGCCTGGTGTTTGCATGGCTGTCATACCTGCGTTTGCCGGGGGATATGCCGGAGCTTACCGGCTGGCAGGGACTGGACGTGCGTGAGTTGCTGCGCGCCGAGTGCTACCAAGACATGATTGGCGACCTGTGGGATCCGGAGGGGAGCCGTTCCTTGCTGGGGGCTGTGGCAGCAAGCCCTCGCTACCGTGGCGTTCGTGTTTGCGGCTATCGTACCGTGAGTGATGCCGAGACGACGGAGCAGTTTGCGGCTATGACGTTCCGATTTCCGGCGGGGTTTAGCTATCTTTCCTTCCGGGGGACCGACAGCACGATTGTGGGCTGGAAAGAGGACTTTAACATGGCGTTCCGGTGTCCTGTGCCGGCCCAGGAATCCGCGGCGCGTTATGTGGACGAGGCAGCGGATGCGATTGACGGGCCGCTTTTGTGTGGAGGTCATTCCAAGGGTGGAAACCTTGCGGTGTACGGTGCGGCGATGTGCTCCGATGTCGCCCGTGAGCGAATCGAACAGGCGTATTCCCATGATGGTCCGGGCTTCGTCGAGGAGTTTCTGAACGGCAACGCCTTTGCCGATCTTTCCGGTCGAATCGACAAGACGCTACCTCGGTCGTCGATCTTTGGCATGATGTTCGAGACGCAGGAGGACTATGCCATCGTTGAGAGCACCGAGTTCAGCCTGCTGCAGCACAATCCCTTTAGCTGGGTGGTTGATGGTCGCGACTTCGTGTACTGTGAGCGCCTGTCCGCCGGTGCCCGATACGTTGATGGCTCCATTCGCGAGATGCTGCTTGCAGTGTCACCTAGCGAGCGCGAGCGTTTTGTAGATGCGTTGTTCTCCGTGCTTGAGGCTACGGGCGCCGAGCGGTTTGCGGATATCGCTGGGAATCTGCGTGAGAGCCTGCCCGTGATGCTCCAGGCTGCGCAAGGCTTTGACAAGGATACGCGACGCTTTGTCTCGCAGACCATCGTGGCAATCCTTAAATGCGCATTGCTGCCCAAACGACCCCAGATCGACGTGCCCGCTGCCGGCAAGAGTTTGGCAGAACAGCTCGAGGCTTGGCAGTCCGAACTCTTGCGCTAGCCATTGGTGCAAAGCAACCTGTCCCCGATGCACCAATCTTCGATGCGCCTGGGGCGGGCTCGACCGCTATACTGGTTCGTGCCGAAATCAATCTAGAACGGAATGCCGTATATGAAAATCAATCACGCGATTCTGCATATCCTGGACTTTGACTCTGCCGTCAACGTTATGAGCCAGCGCGAGCTCGATATCGAGAGCCGCACCGTGCGCAACTTCGTGACCACGCATCTGCGCCGCGCACGCACCTCGGCCGACAATAAACGTGCCACGTTTGCCGAGAACTCTGCGTTTGGCGGCGAGCTCAAGGGCTATTTCTTTGGCGAGCGCGAGTTCGTGGACCTGTCGCAGCAGATTGCGGAGTTTATCTCCTCCGAGCTCACCAAGGCAGAGAAAGCCGAGTCCACCGACGTGCTCGTGGCCGATTTTGACGACGATGAGGATGCCCGCTGGTTTGCCGTGATGCTGCTGGGCTCCAAGCAGGCTTTTATGCACGAAGTGGGCCGCGAGGAGGGGGAGGTGCGCAACGACATCGCGCGCCACTACGCCATTCTGCCGAACCCCTCGCAAAAGGTGCCGAGCTATGCCATCGTGCGCGCGAGTACCATGGAGATCGGCTATGTGGACAAGAAGCGCAAGATTGCCGGCGAGGACCGTATGCTTATCCCCGACGGCCTGCTGCAGTGCGACACGGGCGTATCGGGCAAGGAGGTCATCGACACCGTGACGCGTGTGGTCGAGGAAGTCGCCGAGGAGCACGGTGCCAATACGGCCGTAGCGCTCGCCAAGGTTAAGGCTGCCGTTGCCGAGAAAGTCGAGGATGACGAGGAGCTGCCGCCTTGGGATATCGTCGATGAGGTCTTTGAGGACGAACCGGTTATCAAGGAGAGCGTGCGCGCGGCACTGACCGAGGAGAAGGTGCCTGAGCGCGTGCCCGTGGAGCGCAAGCAGGTCGAACGCGCGGCGGTGCGCAATCATAAGATTCGTACCGACACGGGTATCGAAATCAGCTTCCCGGCCGAGATGGGTTCGAACTCCGAATACATCGAGTTCGTCAACGAGCCCAACGGCCTCATCTCCATCGAGCTCAAAAACATCGGGTCAATTGAGAATCGATGAACTGCGCTTGGACGCTGCAGAAAAACAAAGGCCGAAATCCTTCGGGACTTCGGCCTTTTTGCTTGGAGCTGAATTGAGTTGCAGACTGAGCATGCGTCAGCGAAAACGCCCCTAGGCGAGCAAGGTGACGTGAAAGAGGAGGGCATTGACCTTCTGGTCATGCCCGACGATTGAACGTCAGATTGCCGCTCTGGGTCGTTTGTAGCGTCAACTAGTTACGCGGTTCGGTAAAACCGCGTAACCCTAGAGTTGACGTAAGCCCTCTTCGAGGCCGGTCTTGCTGTCGGTCTTCTCGTCGCGCATCTTGATGACGCGGGCGGGGACACCGGCC
>CAJMRR010000082.1 GCA_905215835.1 uncultured bacterium
GAGCTTGCCCGCATGCTGCCGATCACTCGCACGGTGGTCGACGAGACGGTGCGCGAGAACCTGCAGCTCGAGGACGACCGCGATCTTGCAAGTCGCGAGAACCGTTTGGTGTCGATTGTGGCGACGGGGGAAAAGACCGTCATCTACGTCAATTCGCGCGACCAGTCCGTGGCGCTCGCCAAGACGTTGCGCAAGCGTGTGCCCGATTGTGCAACCCATATCGCGTTCTATAACGCGGGGCTTGCGCGTTCCGATCGCCGTCGCGTGGAGGAAGCATTCCGAGACGGCAGCCTCAGCTGCATCGTCTCGACATCTGCCTTTGGCGAGGGCGTCAACCTGCCCGATATCCGCCATGTCGTGCTCTATCACATGCCGTTTGGCGGCATTGAGTTTAACCAGATGAGCGGCCGCGCCGGTCGCGATGGCCAGCCCGCCGTGATCCATCTGCTCTATTCGTCGCGCGACGCCCGCATTAACGAGCGCCTGCTCGACTGCTACGCACCCGAGCGCGACGAGCTCGTCACACTCTATCGCGCGCTGCAGACCATGTGGCGCTCCAACCGCGGCAAGACCGGGGATGATTCATTCTGCGCAAGCGATATCGACATCGCGCAGATGTGCCTTGCAATTGACGCGCGCACGCCGGTCGACGAGCGCTCGGTGGAAAGCGGCCTAGGAATCTTCGAAGAGCTTGGTTTCTGTCGCGTTTCGGGGTTTGACGACACCCGTCGCATCGCGATGGCCGAAAACCCCGGCCGCGTGCAATTGAGCAGGTCAATTCGCTATTTGGAGGGCTTGCGCTCGCGCATGGAGTTCTCGGCTTTCCGGAGTTGGGCGCTCGATTCGTGCGCTTCTGATATGCTAGCCAAAGTTAACCGCCCGATCGTACCGCGGGCCTAGGGGAAGGGGACCTCGATGGATGCCGCAGCCCGTACCGCCCATGATTCCACCCTCCAGCCGTTTTCGGAGATGGAGCACTATAAGCATGCCGATGAGCTGCCGCCCGAGATTATGGCGGACAGCTACGACAAGCTGGAGCGTCTGTGCCTCAAATATATGAATGAGGACGACTTTTCTAAGGTTGAGCAGGCCTACTGCTTTGCTGCCGAGAAGCATTGCAACCAAAAGCGGCGCTCGGGTGAGATGTACATCAACCATCCCGTCGAGGTGGCCATAATTCTGGCCGATCTCAAGATGGACTGTGACGTGGTGTGCGCCGCGCTGCTGCACGATACCGTCGAGGATACCGAGACTTCGCTTGCCGATGTTTCCGGCCTGTTTGGCGATACGGTGGCCGAGCTCGTCGATGGCGTGACCAAGCTCACCAACATCGAAGTCGACAGCATGGACGAGAAGCAGGCGCTCACGCTGCGCAAGATGTTCCTTGCCATGTCCAAGGACATTCGCGTCATCATCGTTAAGCTTGCCGACCGTCTGCACAACATGCGCACCCTTGCAGCCCTGCGTGAGGACCGTCGCCTGTTTAAGGCTCGCGAGACCATGGACGTGTATGCGCCTCTGGCCGACCGTCTGGGCATGAGCTCCATTAAATGGGAGCTCGAGGACCTGTCCTTCTTCTACCTTGAGCCCGACGCCTACCAGCGCATCGCGCGCATGGTGGCTGAGTCGCGCGAGGTTCGCGAGCGCTATCTGGCCGAGACCATCAAGACGCTCACCGACGAGCTCAACCGCATTGGCCTGGAGGGCTTCCAGATCAACGGCCGCTCCAAGCACTATTGGTCCATCTACCAAAAGATGAAGCGCAAGGGCAAGGAATTCTCCGAGATCTACGATTTGGTGGCGCTGCGCGTTATTACCCATTCGGTGCGCGATTGCTACTCCACGCTCGGCGCAGTGCATACGCTGTGGCACCCCATGCCCGGTCGCTTTAAAGACTATATCGCCATGCCCAAGGTCAATAACTACCAGTCGCTCCATACGACGGTTATCGGCCCCACGGCCCGCCCGCTCGAGATTCAGATTCGAACCTATGAGATGCATGAGCAGGCCGAGTACGGCATTGCCGCCCACTGGCTATATAAGAAGTCGGGCGGATCGTCTGCTTCCAAGACCAATGACGCTCAACGTTTGGACGACCAGATCAACTGGCTCAAGCATTCGCTCGATTGGGCTGCGTCTGATGAGATCACCGACGCCAAGGAATACCTGCATTCGCTGAAGGTCGACCTCTTCGATCAGGAGATCTTCGTCTTTACGCCCAAGGGCGAGGTCATGGCGCTTCGTGCCGGCTCCACGCCGCTCGACTTTGCCTATGCCGTTCACACCGAGGTGGGAAACCACTGCGTCGGCGCTAAGATCAACGGTGCTGTGGCCCCGCTCACGCACGAGATCAAGACGGGCGACCGCGTTGAAATCCTGACTAACAAGAGTTCCAAACCGTCGCGTGATTGGCTCAAGATCGTCAAGACGCCTTCGGCCAAGTCCAAGATCCGTCGCTACTTTGCCGCCGCGACTAAGGACGACGACGCTGCCGCCGGCCGCGATATGCTGGCCAAGGACCTGCGCAAGCGCGGGTATGGCATCTCCACGCCGCGCTCCACGCGTGCGCTCAACGCCGTGGCGGAGCAGTTTAACTTCAAGCAGCTCGAGGACCTGTTTGCCGCCGTCGGCGCCGGCAAGGTTGCCCCGCGCGCTGTGGGTAATAAGGTCGAGCAAATCTTGGACCCCAAGCCCGAGGAACAGCTCACCAAGGCCGAGGCTATCGCCGAGGTCGTGAAACAGCCGGCCCGCGGCTCCAACCGCAAGCCGCAAAAGCGTGGCAAGAGCGCAAGTAACGGCATTATCGTTAAGGGCGAGAGCAACAGTGGCCTGCTGGTCCGTCTGGCTCATTGCTGCAACCCCGTGACGGGCGACGATATCGTCGGCTTCATCACGCGTGGCCGAGGTGTCTCGGTGCATCGCGCCAACTGCCCCAACGTCAAGGGCCTCATGGAGCACCCCGAGCGCATGATTGACGTAGAGTGGGATGGTGCTGCCGACACTCTCTTCCAGGTCGAGATCGTGGTCGAGTGCCTGGACCGCATGGGCCTGCTCAAGGACGTCACCATTGCCATTGGCGATGCAGGCGGCAATATCCTTTCCGCCGCCACCTCGACCAACCGCGAGGGTATTGCGACCCTGCGCTTTATGGTCGAGATTTCGGATGCGAGCGGCCTGGATCCGCTGCTGGCTTCCATCAGCAGTGTCGATTCGGTCTACGACGCTCGCCGTCTTATGCCCGGCGAAGGCGGAGCTCAGCTCAAGCGCCGTGTGTAGGTGCGAGAGCCTCTCAGCATCATAGATATTGGTTACGTTCGAGGCATCGTTTGGTGCCTCGAACGTATTTTAGAAGGAGGGCATGCGCATGGACGATATGACTTTGGACCTGACACCCCGAGGTGCGGCTTCGATTGAGGCACTCGTTAACGGCCCGATTCAGACCAACAGTTACGCCGTGATTTCGAATGACGAGTGCTTAATCGTCGATCCGGCATGGGAGGGCGAGCGTCTTGTGGAGCATATCCGCACCGCGCATCCCGAGGTGCGCGTACTCGGCTCTGTCTGCACGCACGGTCATGCCGACCATGTTGGCGGGGTTGCCGGGGTTCGAGCTGTCGTTGGCGACAGTGCACTATATGAGTTGTGCGCTAAGGACGTGACGGTACCTCGCGCAAATATCGAGGAGCAGCGTGTCATGTGGGGTATCGAGACGCCCGATCCGGGTGAGCCGACGCGTTTGCTTGCCGAGGGCGATACAATCGAGGTGGGCGACGTCTGCCTGCAGGTGATCGAGACGCCGGGGCATACGCCGGGCGGCATCGTCCTGTTCGCCGCGACCGAGCAGGGGAACATCGCCTTTGTGGGCGACACGCTTTTCCCGGGCAGCCACGGTCGTACCGATCTTTCCGGCGGTGACGAGGCGGCGATTATGCGCTCGCTCTCCAAACTTGCCAAGACGCTTCCGCCCGATACCGTTTGCTTGACGGGCCATGGCGATTCGACCACGATGGCGCGCGAACTTATGCAGAACCCGTTTATGCAGATGTAGGCTCGAAGCCGTCTTTCGAACCACGAGGACCGCTCAATCGTCAAGCTATTTTCCCCAGTGGGTCGATTCTGTGGGGCAAACGGTCAAAATTTGTCCAATCGGATGGTATTCGTGAACAAACGAACGTTTATGCTCGGGTATGTCGTGGTAAAATCTCAGACGTTATCGGAGCAACCTTACAGGAGGTTTCTTTATGCTCGTCAACGCAGCAGACATGCTCAAGAAGGCCGAGGCCGGCAAGTACGGTCTCGGTGCCTTCAACACCAACAACCTCGAGTGGACCCTGGCTATTCTCCAGGCCGCCGAGGAGGCCAAGTCTCCGCTGATCCTTCAGTGCACCGCTGGTGCCGCTAAGTGGATGGGCGGTTTCAAGGTCTGCGCCGACATGGTCAAGGCTGCCGTCGAGGCCACGGGCGTTACCGTTCCCGTCGCCCTTCACCTCGATCACGGTTCTTACGAGGACTGCTTCAAGTGCATCGAGGCCGGCTTCACGTCCATCATGTATGACGGCTCTCACGAGGAGACCTTCCAGCTTAACCTCGACCGCACCAAGGAGCTCGTTGAGCTTGCCCACTCCAAGGGCATGTCCATCGAGGCCGAGGTCGGCGGCATCGGCGGCACCGAGGACGGCGTGACCTCCAGCGGCGAGCTCGCTGATCCTGCTGAGTGCAAGCAGATTGCTGACCTGGGCGTCGACTTCCTCGCCTGCGGTATCGGCAACATCCACGGCGTGTACCCTGCCGACTGGGCTGGCCTTTCCTTCGAGCGCCTGGGCGAGATCAAGGCTCAGACCGGCGACCTGCCCCTCGTCCTGCACGGTGGCACCGGCATCCCCGAGGATCAGATCAAGAAGGCCATCTCCCTGGGTATCTCCAAGATCAACGTCAACACCGATCTGCAGCTCGTCTTTGCCAAGGGCGTTCGCGAGTACATCGAGGCTGGCAAGGATCAGCAGGGCAAGGGCTTTGACCCCCGCAAGCTCCTCAAGCCTGGTCGCGACAACATCGTTGCCCGCACCAAGGAGCTCATGGAGGAGTTTGGCTCCGTCAACAAGGCGTAAGCGTCGCTAAACTTCCCGTCGGAAGCCCCGTCCCCCTACACTGTTTCCTTTGCGCTCACCTGGCTTCGCCAGAAGTCGCGCCAAGGAAACAGTTCCGGGGGACGGGGCTTCCTTCGTTTAACGCCGCAGGGTTACTGGGCTGAATTCTTTTTTTGACTACCGTTCGGCGGTGTTGATGGCTCCCTTGTTGGGGCTTTCTTTTTATCTCGCTACAATGGACTTCAAGCGTTCTAATGACTTGGAGTTTGGTATGGCTGTTGTTAATGTGTTGCCTTCGGATGGGAAGGTTATTGACGAGGGTCCTGTTGGTTGCTCTGTTGATGTTTGCTGCGATGACTTTCGCCATCTCGATATTGGGCTACCGCCTGAGATTCTTCGTCTTAAGGATGCCGGGTATTTGACGCAGGCTGTTGCCGCCTGCGATCGCCTTTTGGAGCAGAACCCTGAGCCTTCGCTGGCTGCCTGCGTTCGTGCCGAGCGGTATCGCATGCTTGAGACGCCGCTTCATTTTTCGGTGTCGCGCGATCGAGCTATTGCGATGATCCGCGAGGAGTGGCCTGGGTTTACCGAGGAGCAGTTTGACGATCTGATTGACCGTAAGCGTATTGACTGGCGCTTTATCGATGGCGAGCTGTTCGTTCTCGACAACTTCCTCGATTCGCTTCGCGTATATCCCAAAGAGGTTCCCGGCATGCGTCCCGATCCTACGGACGGAATTGCACTGCGCAACGAGATGCTCAAGGAGATGGAGTCACAAAACGGATTGACTCGCGTTATTACGCTTAAGGCGTCCTTGTTTGTCCCCGGCGCTCTAGAGGGGGAGACCGTTCGCGCTTGGCTTCCCGTAGCCGCCACCTGCCGCCAACAGTCTCAGGTCGAGATTCTCGACATGACGCCGGAGGGTGCTGTTGCTCCCGCGAACGCTTCGGCGCGTACCGCCTCGTGGTCTTCTTCGAGTGAGCGCTCATTCTCGGTGACTTATCGCTATCAAATCAATGCCGCTTATCGCGATATTTATGGGGGTGCGCTTCCGTCGCATCCGTGTATGGACGCGCCGTTGCCCGAAGATATTTCTGAGGACCGTCCGCACATTGCATTCACGCCGTATCTGCAGCAGCTGACGGCCGGTGTTGTTGACGGACTCGAGGATCCGCTCGATCGCGCTCGTGCTATCTATGATTATCTGACGCAACATATCGACTATCGCTATCAGCCGCCGTACTTGCTTTTGGGATCTATTGCCGATGACTGCGCGCATTCGCTCCGCGGCGATTGCGGAGTTATGGCGCTCACGTTTATCACCATGTGCCGTATCGCGGGCGTGCCTGCCCGTTGGCAGAGCGGCCTGTACGTTGCGCCCGATTCGGTGGGGTCGCACGACTGGGCAGAGTTCTATACGCCGCAGACCGGTTGGCTCAACGCCGACGTGTCATTTGGATCTTCTGCTCGCAGGATGGGGGAGGAGTGGCGCCGCCGTCACTACTTTGGCAATCTCGACCCGTGGCGTATGGTGGCCAACAATCGATTCCAGGCAGAGTTTGAGCCCTCTTTCGACGGCATGCGCGAGGACCCTTACGATAACCAGATGGGTGAGGCTTCGGTCGACGGTCGCGGATGCCGTCAGCGCGAGATGCTCCGCACAGTCGAACTCATCGAAATGCTCGAAGTTCCATTTTCGGACTAATCGGTAGAAAGCTGTGATAAACTAACTCACGCATTACGTGCCCGAGTGGCGGAATTGGCAGACGCAGTGGACTCAAAATCCACCGTTGGCAACAACGTGCGAGTTCGAGTCTCGCCTCGGGCACCATACATGCAAGTGAGCGTTCAAGGGGGTTGCGGCCCCCTTTTTCGTGCCGAACTCGCGTGAGCGCGCGAAGCGTTAAGCAAACAGGCCTGCGGCCTGTTTGTAGCGGCGCGTGGCGAGGGCGCCGCGCGCCCGAAGCCCGGGGCTTCGCGAAGCGAAGGCCCTTCGAGTCTCGCCTCGGGCACCATACATGCAAGTGAACGTTCAAGGGGGTTGCGGCCCCCTTTTTCGTGTACGTAATGTGATAACGCGCTGTACGTGTTATTATTCGCAAGGCGTTGTTCCCGCAATGCCCTAAAGAGGAACCCGAGGGTTCCCACCTTTTGGCGCCAATGAGCAGCTGACTGGTCATACAACTTAGATTCCCTTCCTCAAATCGAGGAACTCTATGTGTACGACCTGGTTGCTGAGAAGCGCCGGGTTATTTTTTTATGAATGGAGGTAGGGAAAATAGCTAAGTCTGATGACACCCGCATCAACGACGAGATCACTGCATCTTCGTGCCGTTTGATTGGCGTCGATGGCTCTCAGCTCGGCCTGTTCGCCATCCGCGATGCCCAGCGCGTCGCCGACGATCAGGGTCTCGACCTGGTCGAGATCGCTCCCAACGCGGAGCCGCCGGTCTGCAAGGTCATGGACTACGGTAAGTTCAAGTACCAGCAGGCCATGAAGGCCAAGGCTGCTCGTAAGAACCAGTCCAAGGTCGAGGTCAAGGAAATGAAGTTCCGACCCAAGATCGACGTTGGCGACTACGAGACCAAGAAGGGCCACGTTCTGCGTTTCCTCAAGAAGGGCGCACGCGTTAAGATCACCATCATGTTCCGCGGCCGTGAGATGGCTCACCCGGAGCAGGGCCTTAACGTTCTCGAGCGTCTCGCCGAGGATCTCAAGCCTTACGCTACGGTCGAGTCCAAGCCTAAGATGGAAGGCCGTAACATGCTTATGCTGCTCGCCCCGATTAAGGGCGCCTTCGATGAGGATAAAGCGGCAAGCGATACCAAGTAACTAGTGTTCTGTAACCGATTAAGGAGTATTTCATGCCTAAGATGAAGTCCCACAGCGGCACCAAGAAGCGTTTCCGCAAGACTGGTACCGGCAAGCTTATGCGCGCCAAGGCTTTCAAGAGCCACATCCTGAGCAAGAAGTCCACCAAGCGTAAGCGTGGCTTCCGTCAGGAGACCGAGATCGCCGCTGCCGACCGCAAGGTCATCAAGTCGCGTCTCGCCTAAGTTCGCGTTCCCGTTTTTCGTTTTACCGTCTAGGAGTTGATAGAACATGGCACGTATTAAGCGCGCTGTTGCCGCCAAGAAGAAGCGCCGTACCGTTATGCACCGTGCGAAGGGTTACTACGGTGCCGCTTCGCGTACTTACAAGCATGCTAAAGAGCAGGTCCAGCACTCCCTGCAGTATCAGTATCGTGATCGCCGCAACAAGAAGCGCGAGATCCGTTCTCTCTGGATCACTCGTATCAACGCTGCTGCTCGTCTGAACGACATCTCTTACTCTCAGTTCATGCACGGCCTGAAGGTTGCCGGCATCGAGCTCGATCGCAAGGTCCTGGCTCAGATGGCTTACGAGGACATCGAGTCCTTCAACGAGCTGGCTACCATCGCCAAGAAGGCTCTCGAGGCCTAATAGATTCTCTTGAATCGCTAGGGGAGTGTCGCGTTGTGCGCGGCGCTCCCTCTTTTTGTCTGAAGCGCTGGTTTATATAGCAAAAGCGCGGGTAGATAGACACTTACAGGTGACCGATCTTTATATATCTCTTAACCGAAGGGTCATCATCTGATACATGCGGAAGATCCGCACCAGTCTTTCTATTACCTATAGAAAGCAATATGTTGTGTAGGACTTGTGAAGAGTGGAATTGACGTCCCACGGGGCTTCGCGGTCTGGCAATATATCTCCTTGCCGCGCGGCCCGGTGCAACCGGATCGGCCGCA
>CAJMRR010000083.1 GCA_905215835.1 uncultured bacterium
CAAAGTTCATCGAAGGACCGTCATCACCCATGGCCTTCTTCATGCGGCGGTTGAGCCACCAGCCGATCAGGAAGAAAATCGCCATGGGAAGGATGAGCGTAAGCAGGTAGTAGGTCATCAAACCCGAGTTTTTATCGGGAACGACCGACTCCAGCGAAGCGCCAGACTCAAGCACGCGATCGGTAAAGCCCGCATCGTTCGGCACACCGGTCGTCTTATAGGCGATGTTCTCGTCCTCGCCCTTCTTGGTGTAATAAATCGAGTAATCGTCCGTGTTGTACTCGACCTTGTCGACACTCTTCTTATCGAGCGCTTTGACAAACGTCGAGTAATCGGTCTTCGTAATCTGCTGCGTGTGACCGATGTTGGGGAACAGAACGGTCGAGAGCACGAGGTAGACGACGAAGGCGATGAGCACGTAGAGGATCATATTCCGTCTACGCTTGTTGTCATCCATCTCCATCTGCTTGAACTCCATCTACTGGGGTTAATAATGCTTTCTAGAATACCCAACCCGGACGGCGATAAACCGACGCCGGGCACGAAAAGACAGAGATGGCATCACTGGAAGTCGGCAAGGTTCAAATCTATGCGGGCGACGGCAAGGGCAAGACGACGGCTGCGCTGGGGCCCGCGCTGCGTGCCACGGGCTATTGACTTAACGTGCTCATGCTTCAGTTTGCCAAGAAGCTGCACTGCGCCGAACATGATGCAGCACCTCGTTTAGGGCTACGCATCGTACAAGCCGCCCGCGACACACCCGAGGCTTGCGCCGCGCAGATCATGGAGCTCGCATGCGAGCAGATATCACAGGTCGACGTTCTGATTTTGGATGAACTCGGCGAGGCCATGCGCCGCGGCTTCGTGACGCGCGAGGATGTCGAAGCGCTGATCGCGATAAAGCCCGCCACCACGGAGCTCGTGCTCACCGGCCGGGGCCTGCTGCCCCTCGCGAACCTCGCCTACCTTGTCACCGAAATGCGCCCCATCAAACACTACTTCGACGAAGGACTCCTAGCCCGCCAAGGCATCGAATACTAGCCATTGGGGACGTCCCGAATGGCTAGGCGGTGGCGCGGCCGAGCCAGTTGCCGCTGTGGTGGTAGATGGTGAACATCGTGGCCGTGATAAGCCAGGTTACGGGGTAAACCAACAGCAGGTGCTCAAGAGACGGATCAAACGGCATAATCGCAAACACCCAGATCACCCTCAAGACAACGGTGCCAAAGATGGTGAGCATCATAGGCTGCAAGCTCACGCCAGCGCCGCGAATAGAGCCCGACGCGTTCTCGATAATCGAGAAGATCGCGTAGAACGGCGCAATGAAATGAAGAATCGTCGTGGTGTACGCCGAAATCGAAGCATCGTCGACAAACAAACGCGACAGCGGGCCCGAGAACACCAGGAGCACGGCAGACAGGCCACCAATGAGCATAAACGAAAGCACAAGCGACGTATGGTAACCCTTGCGCATGCGCTCGTAGTTGCGCGCGCCAAAGTTCTGCGCCGAGAACGTAGTGATCGATACGCCGAGCGCCTCGGTCACCATCCAGATAATGCCATCTAAGCGGCCCGAAAGACCCCACGCCGTGGTGACATCGGCACCAAACGAGTTGACCGACACCTGAATCAAAACGTTGGAAATCGAATACGCAGCAGACTGAAAGCCAAGCGGCAGACCACACGAGATCATGCTCTTACAAATGCCAGGATCAATGCCGAGTTTGGACAGCGAAAGCCGCCACGCACCCGGTGCGTGCATCATGCGAATCACGATCATCGTGGCGTTGGAGCAAATGGTCAGCGCCACCGCGATGCCGCAGCCCAGCGCCTCCATATGAAGCACGGCAACAAAGATGACATCCAGCACCGCATTAACAAGGCAGCCGGAAGCGATGATCACAGCAGGCCCGCGCGTGTCGCCCACGGCGCGTAGCAGTGCCGTTCCCATATTGAGCAGCAGCGCCGCAACCATGGCGGCAAAATAGCAACGAGCATAGGCCACGCCCTCGGCCAAAAGTTCATGCGGAGTGTTCATAAGTACCAGCATGGGCTCAACGAACACTATGCCAAGAATCGAGAAAACGATACCGCCCACCAGCGCGAGCGTCATGGCCGTATGGACCGAACGGCTCAGTCGCTCATCATCGTGCTGACCAAAATACTGACCGGTAATGACCGCGCAGCCGGCGCCGACGCCAACGCAAAAGCCAATGCAGAGCTCGGTGAGCACCATCGTAGCTTGAATGCCACCTAGCGCGAGCTTGCCGCCAAACTGACCGACGATATAGGTACCGATAAGCGTGTAGGCCTGCTGAAAAAACGAACTAAAAAAGATGGGAACGCACAGCGACAGCAATTGCTGCCAAATGACTCCTTGCGTTACATCGATAGCCGTAGATTTCTTAGCCACACGCCCTCCCCACACGCATACGTCAATCAGCAAAACAGCAATTTAAAACCAAAGCCAAAACCAGCTTAGCACCGACTGGCGGCGACCGAAACACCCCGAATTAGAGCACGGTGCGGAATAACTGCCTAGTGATACAAACCCGGCTGGTAGTGATACTCATTGCTCACGTGCGGGCATAGCTGCCAAAAGGCGACGGCGCTCGCCGCGGCCACGTTGAGCGAATCGACCCCGTGCGCCATCGGAATACGCACCGCGTGGTCACAGCCGGCAATGGTCTTGGCGCCCAAGCCGGCACCCTCGGTGCCCATAAAAATCGCCAAGCGATCAATCTTCTGCAGCACAGGATCATCAAGCGAAACAGAGTCGTCCGTCAACGCCATAGCGGCACACGAAAAACCGGCATCGTGCAACGCGCTCAGACCATCATGCGGCCACACACGAGCCTCGCTGCCAATGCGCGTCCACGGCACCTGAAACACGGTGCCCATGCTCACGCGGGCCGAGCGACGGTACAGCGGGTCGCAGCACGTCGGGCTGACCAAAATACCGTCAACGTTCAATGCGGCAGCAGAGCGGAAAATCGCGCCAACATTGGTGTGGTCGACAATACCCTCGAGCACGCACACGCGCACCGGACGCTCCCCCGCCGCCTCGACGACGCCACCCAAGAACTCATCAACCGGAATCTGACGCGGGCGACGAAACACCGCAAGCGCACCGCGCGTCACGTTAAAGCCCGTCAACTGCTCCATGAGCTCCATGGAGGCGACGAACACAGGAACAGGACCCGCGCCCTCGCGCACGACTAGGCGCTCAAACAGCGGCATCATCTGGTCGAGCCAGCGTTCGCCCAAAAGAAAGCTCACCGGCTCGTATCCGGCACGCACCGCGCGCTCAATAACCTTGGCACTCTCGGCGATAAAGATGCCCATTTGCGGCTCTAGCACGCAGCGCAGCTCACGCTCGGTCAGTCGCACGTAGGCATCGAGCCGCTCGTCCTCGAGCGAATCAATTCGCAGAACCTCAACGGCATCAGTCATAGCAGCCTGCCCGCACCCTTCTTTACAGCACATCTATACCAAACGAGGCGACGCTAAGCGCCGCCCCATACATTCAATCAATCCGATAATACCGTTCACGCCAGGCGATTTACGCCTCAACGCGACGATACGTCACGAACTCATAATCGACACCCTCGTCGCCCTCGCCCGAGGCAATCGTGGCAACACCGCCACGCCACGCAATCTCCCATGCGGGATCGGCGTCCAAATCGGGAAAGTACGTGTCCACGGCATGAGTGCAATGGTTGTGCGTGACCTCGGCCTCGACGCAATACGGCAAAAACTGCCGATAGACATCGCCGCCACCAATCACCCAGGCAACGGGCTCATCGGCAACCGCGGCGAGCGCCTCGTCGATGCTATGGACCACGTCGACGCCCTGGGGCGCAAAATCCTCGTCACGCGTGAGCACGATATTGCGACGATTCTTGAGCGGACGCCCACCGGGAAAACTCAACAGGGTCTTGCGCCCCATAATAACCGGGCAACCTTTGGTGCACGCCACAAAATGGCGCATGTCGGCGCGATTGGACACCACCATGTCGCCCTCGCACCCAATGCCCCAATCCTCACACACGGCGACGATAGCAGATAGCTTACACGTCATGAGCACCACCTACACCGCAATGGGAATGTTCTTGACCTGCGGGCCGTGCTCATAGCCCTCCACAATCAGGTCGTCGGTCGTAAACGCATAGAAATCGTGCACGTCGGGGTTAAGCGTTACCTTAGGCGCCGCAAACTGCGGACGCTCGATAAGTTCGCGGACAATATCGACATGACGGTCGTAGATATGGGCGTCGGCGATCACATGCAGCAGCTCGCCGGGAATCATATCGATCGACTGCGCAACCATCATCAGCAAGATGGCGTACTGACACACATTCCAGTTGTTCGCGGCCAAAATGTCCTGGCTGCGCTGGTTGAGAATCATGTTGAGCGTCGGCTTGTCGTCCTGCGGGCGCTGCGTGACGTTATAGGTCACGCTGTACGCGCACGGATACAGGTGCATCTCGGACAGGTCGCTAAACACATACGTGTTGGTCATGATGCGGCGACTGTACGGTGTGTGCTTAAGATCGTACAGCACTCGGTCCATCTGGTCGAAATCGCCCTCGGCATAATGGCTCTTCTGGCCAATCTGGTACCCGTAGGCCTTGCCGATGGAGCCGGTCTCGTCGGCCCACTCATCCCAAATATGGCTGTTGAGGTCATGGACGTTATTGGACTTCTTTTGATAGATCCACAAAATCTCGTCCATCGCAGACTTAAGCGCCGTGCGGCGCAGGGTGAGCGCAGGGAACTCCTCGCGCAGGTCGTAGCGCGCCGTAACGCCAAAGTTTTTAATGGTATAGGCAGGGGTGCCGTCCTCCCACACCGGACGGACCTTTTGGCCCTCGGTGGTGGTGCCATGGTCCAAGATATCGCGGCACATGGTTACAAACTGCTGATCAGCTTTGCTCATTGACCCTCCTGTCAGTCGCCTATAAGCGAGATTTATTGTAGCCCAGGCGCGCGAGTGTCGAATTGGACACTTAGTCCGGCACACGCAATGCACGGCAGCGCGGCTCCGCATGCGGCAACGAGGCATCTTAGCCTTTTTCTGACATATGACAGAAATGCCTTGCGCCCAACGACTAACGCGTTATCCTATTGTTGACATATGTCAGATTTGGAGAGTGTATGGCAGGAAGACGCGAAAAACTGCGCCGCGTTGGGATCATCCCCGAATATCGCGGCTTTACCCCCGATGGCCTTGCCAGCGGTGATGCCATCGACATGACTGTCGACGAGCTCGAGGTCCTGCGCCTATGCGACCTGGAAGGCCTCAATCAGGAGAAAGTCGCCCAGAGCATGGGCATTGCCCGCGCCACGGTGGCGGCAATCTGCAGCCGCGCGCATCGCAAGGTGGCAAACGCGTTGGTCAATGGACGGGCGATTGTCATCGAAGGCGGCAATATCGCATACTCCCCCATCACCACGACAACGGCCGCATGGCCAGCAAAGGAGGTCGACACCATGAGGGTGGCAACCACGTACGACAACGGCAACATCTTTATGCACTTTGGCCGCAGCGAGCAGTTCAAGATCTACGACATTCAGGACGGCAAGGTGCTCAACGAGCAGGTCGTGGGCACCGGCGGCACCGGTCACGGCGCCCTAGCGGGTCTGCTCGCCAACGGCGGCGTGGACGCGCTCATCTGCGGCGGTATCGGCGGTGGCGCCATCAACGCGCTTGCACAAGCCGGCATCACGGTATACGCAGGTGCCCAGGGCAACTGCGACACTTGCGTCGAGGCACTTATCGCCGGCACGCTCGCACAGAACGGCGAGGCCACCTGCGACTGCCATGGACATGATCACGAGCACATCCACGAGCATGGCGAGTCCTGCGGCTGCCACGGCCATCACGACCACGACGGACATGAGGGCTGCAGCTGCCACTAGCGGCAAGCACCTCGACGTCAACACGCTTCCGCGCGTGCGACAACCTGCGAACAAACGGCGTAGGCCGCCTGGAGTACCATCCAGGCGGCCTACGCCATACACGACTCAACCAGTCGTTACTTCTTATTGCGCATCTGCGCTTCCATCTGACGCAGCAGGTCCATATCGGACTTAGGACCGCCCATTCCCAGGCCGCCCATGCCGCCCAGGCCCATGGCATCCAGACCGGGAATATTGGGCATGCGCATCTTTTTGCCCTTCTTACCCTTTTTGCCCTTCTTGCCGCCGGCCTGTGCCTGATTGGCCATCGTGCGCATGCGGCCCATCATCTTGTTCATCTCGCCCCACTGCTTCATAAGGCTATTGACCTCGGTGGGGGTCACGCCGGCGCCCTTGGCAATGCGGGCACGGCGCTGGCCATTAATGATGGAGGGACGCAGACGCTCCTCCTTGGTCATCGACATGATAATGGCCTCGTTCTTATCGAAGATGCCCTCGTCCAGGTTGCCACCCATCTGGTTGAGCGCACGCTGGCCGCCGGGGAGCATGCCCAGGATGCCCTTCATGCCGCCCATCTTCTTGACGGCCTTCATCTGGTCGAGCATGTCGTTCATGGTGAAGCCCTCGCGCAGCATTCGCTCGGCAGCCTCGAGCTGCTCGGCGTCGGCCGCCTCCTGGGCCTTCTCGATAATGCCGACAACGTCGCCCATGCCAAGAATGCGCTTGGCCATACGATCGGGATAGAACGGCTCCAGCGAATCGGGCTTCTCGCCCATGCTCACGAACTTGATGGGCTTGCCGGTCACCTGGCGCACGGAAAGCGCGCCGCCGCCACGGGCATCGCCGTCGAGCTTGGAGATGATCACGCCGTCAAAGTCGGTGCGCTCGGCGAAGGTCGAGACGACGTTGACAATATCCTGGCCGGTCATGGCATCGACGACCATCAGCACCTGATCGGGCTTGACGGCCTTCTTGATGTCCACGGCCTCCTGCATCATCTGCTCGTCGATCTGCAGACGACCGGCGGTATCGACGATGACCACGTCGCGCAGGTGGTCGACGGCCTCCTGGATGGCGCCCTTGGCGATATCGACCGGGTGCTCGCCGTCACCGCGGAAGACCGGCACGCCGATCTCTCCGCCAAGCGTGGCCAGCTGGTCGGCAGCGGCAGGACGATAGACGTCGCACGCGGCGAGTAGCGGTGAGCGACCCTGCTTCTTGAGCAGATAAGCCAGCTTTACGGCTGCCGTAGTCTTACCGGAGCCCTGCAGGCCCACGAGCATGATGACATTGGGGATGCGGTTGCTAAAGACGAGCTTGCTCTCGGTGGAACCGAGCATCTCGGTGAGCTCGTCGAGCACGATCTTGACGACGTTTTGCGCCGGTGACAGCGACTCCATGACCTCGGCGGTCATGCAGCGCTCCTTGGTCTTGGCGACAAACTCCTTGACGACCTTAAAGTTGACGTCGGCCTCGAGCAACGCCATGCGAATGTCGCGCATGGCAGAGGTGATATCGGCCTCGGTCAGCTTACCCTTGCCGCGCAGGCGGTCAAATGTGTCGTTGAGGCGATCGCTCAGGGAATCAAACACTAGTCACTCCTTAATTGGACTCGCCCACCAGGGCGCGGCAGAAATCTTTGGCATTGAACTCCTGCAGGTCATCGACCTGCTCGCCCACGCCCACGCGCAGGATCGGGAGCTTGAGTTTCTCGGCCACGGCCATGGCGATACCGCCCTTAGCCGTGCCGTCGAGCTTAGTCATGATAATACCGTCCAGGCCCAGCGCCTCGTTAAACTCGAGCGCCTGGTTCAGACCGTTTTGGCCCGTCGCGGCGTCAATCACAAGCACGACCGAAACCGGCATGGGACCGGCGGCCATATTGGCGGCGCGCTTACGGGTCACATTGACCACCTTGGCGAGCTCGCGCATGAGCTCAGGGCTCGTGTGCAGACGGCCGGCGGTATCGATGAGCACCAGGTCACTGCCGCGCTTATCGGCCTCGTCGAGCACGTCATAGCACACGCTCGCCGGATCGGAGCCGCGGTCACGCTTGATAACCGGTACGCCGGCACGCTGCCCCCACACATCGAGCTGCTCGATGGCGGCGGCGCGGAAGGTGTCGGCCGAACCGATCACCACGTTCTTGCCGCGGGCAGCCATGGCGCTCGCGATCTTACCGACCGTCGTGGTCTTGCCGGCACCGTTAATGCCCACAAACAGCACGCAGCTCGGCGTATCGGAAAACGGATCTCGCTCGATGGGCACAAAGTGCTGCTCAAGCTGCTCGGCCAGGGCACGGCGAAGCTGCGGAGCGGTCTTGAGGTTCTTCTTGGCAGCGGCATCGCGCAGGTCATCGGAGACCTTGATAGCGACCTCGGCGCCCATGTCACCCATGACGAGGGTGTCCTCCAGGTCCTCCCAAAAATCCTCGTCGACCTCGCCGCCAAAGTAGAAGACCTCGTTGAGGGCCTCGCGGCTGCGCTCAAGTCCGCGCGAGAGAGCATCGAAGAATCCCATTATGCATTCACGACCTTTCCGGTTTCGCGATCGAGTTTTTGCGAGACGACGCGACTGACGCCGTCGGCTTGCATCGAGACGCCATAGAGGACGTCAGCGTCCTCCATAGTACGGCGCTGATGCGAGATAACCAAGAGCTGCGTATCGGAACGCAACACATCGAGCGCGCCGATGAGCTTGGACAGGTTGGCGTCATCGAGCGCCGCCTCGACCTCGTCCAGCACATAGAACGGCACCGTGCGCGTGCGATACACGGCAAAGAGCAGGGCGAGCGCCGTCAGAC
>CAJMRR010000084.1 GCA_905215835.1 uncultured bacterium
GGGCGACATTGTGTGGCGCGACGGCAGCGTGGTCGGACGCCATAGCGGCGCGCTGCGCTATACCATAGGCCAGCGCAAGGGCCTGGGCGTCGCGATGGCGCACCCCGTGTACGTAACGGGCGTCGATGCCGCCAACAACACCGTGCATCTGGGCGAGGCCGAGGACCTGACGGCCACAGCGCTCACGGCCAACGACTGGATCTGGAGCGCCCCTGCCGACCGCATGGAGGCAGAGCTCACGTCCGGCGGCATTCGCGTGGGCGCCAAGTACCGCTACCGTCAAAAGGACCAGGCAGCGGCCCTTACACGTGGCGCCGACGGACAAATGCTGCTAACTTTTAACGAGCCCCAGCGAGCCATCGCCCCCGGCCAGGCAGTCGTCGTCTACCGCGGCGACGTCGTCCTCGGCGGCGGCACGGTGACCGGCGCACTTAAGTAGCCCCATCCCCTTCATAAATTGCGGTGAAATAGGGACTGTTTAAGCGTTTAAAACCGCCAAACAGTCCCTATTTCACCGCAACTTAGAGAGGACGGCCTCGGTCGGTACTACTGTATCAGCCGAGGCCGCTGCATCGTTAGCGCTGTACGTAGGCTCGGACCAGCTCGTAGGTGTTGCGCACGCCGTCGATGTGGCTGCGCTCGTAGTTGTGGCTCGCGTACACGCCGGGGCCGATCAGGCCGTGACGGATGTCGTAGCCGGCCGAGAGCGTGGCCTCGACGTCCGAGCCGTAGTGCGGATACACATCGATGGCGTAATCGAGCTCCAGCTCGCGCGCGATGTTGGACAGCGTGGTTACCAGGTCGTAGTTGTACGGACCGCCCGAATCCTTGGCGCAAATCGACACCATGCGCTCGGTGCAGCCCAGGTCGTCGCCCACGCAGCCCATGTCAACGCTGATCATCTCGCGCGTGTCGGCCGGCACGAAAGCACCGCCGTGGCCGACCTCCTCGTACACGGTAAAGAGCAGCGACACCTTGCGCGAAAGCGACACCTCGCCGTCAGCAACAGCGCGGGCCAGACCCAGCAGAATCGACGCCGACAGCTTGTCATCCAGGAAGCGGCTCTTGATGTAGCCGCTCTCCGTCACCGTGGTACGCGGATCCATAGCGATGATGTCGCCGGTCTGAATGCCCAGCTCAAGCACATCGTCCTTGCTGTCGACATTCTCATCGAGCAGGATTTCCATGTTCTTCTCGATGGTCTTGACCGGCTCGTCGGCCACATGCGCCGAAGGCTCGGTATTGAGGACCACGCCCGTGTACACATTGCCGTCGCGCGTGTAGACGGTGCAGTTCTCGCCATCGGCCGTAGACCACTGGTGCCCACCAAGCGTCGTGGGACGCAGGCGGCCATTGTCCTTAATGGAGCGCACCATGGCGCCCAGGGTGTCGACATGGCTCGCCAACACAAGCGGCTCGCCCTCGCCGCCAAGCTCAACGAGCACGTTACCCTTATTAGAACGCTCAGGCCCAAACCCCATATCGCGCAGGGTCTCCATCAGATAATCAGTCGCCGCACGGGTATAGCCGGTAGGCGAAGCAATAGAAGTCAGCGTCTTAAGCTGTCCTGCGATATAGGAGAGCGTCTCCTCTAGAGAAGCATCAATATTAGAAGTCATATGCATCCTTCCAAGTAAAACTAAGACCGAGTCCCGATTTTAACCGTTCTGCACGTGCAATGCCCCAGGAGCCGAGCCGCCTCCAGACGTCCCCGCACCGGTTTTGTGCACGTGCACGGTTTACAATCTCAATCTTGCATAAATCCTATTGGTATTTGCATAGAAATGAGGCATCTTTTTGCTTCGTCTAGGGTGCCCCACCTTGGACCGTGCAAAAAACGGAGTATTCAGCACCGTGGGCCCCAACGGCCCCATCACGAACGACAAAACGACGCGGTTACAGCAGTGTTGCAGGTCGTCGCAAAGCAGAAACTCAGTAACAACCCCCTCCACTCATCGATAGCCCACCCACAATGGCTGTCGATGGGCGCCTGCGGGCCACTCGGCCCATTCACAACGTTATGCATTTTTAAGAGCTTGCTGAATACTCCCAAAAATGCACGCTGGAAAGTGCACCACCTATCCGTAGCGGGCAGTACGCCTTGGTTTTGCCCGTCTCAGGACATTGACGCAGCACAAAAAGCCCCGCCGTGCGTAGCACGGCGGGGCCAGCGGCAAGTCAAAAGACCATACGCCTACGGGCGAAGGACCACCAAACTGGGTTAGGCAGCCGGGCAGATCTTCTTGAAGAGCTCGATGACGTCGTCGAGCGTCGCCTCGCGCGGGTTACCCGGGAAGCAGGCGTCGGCCATGGCGTCCTTGGCCAGAACCTCGATCTCGTCAGCCTTCATGGCCTCGCAGACGTGCGGGATATTCACGTCGGCAGAGAGCTGCTTGACGGCGGCGATAGCAGCATCGGCAGCCTCGTCGGTGCTCATGCCCGTGGTGTCAACACCCATGGCAACGGCAACCTTGGCCAGGCGCTCAGCGCAAACCGGCTTGTTGAACTCCATGGCAATCGGCAGCAGCATGGCGCAAGCGACGCCGTGCGGGGTGTCGTAGTGAGCGGACAGGGTGTGAGCCATGGCGTGGTCGATGCCCAGGCCAACGTTGGAGAAGCCCATGCCGGCGACATACTGGCCAAGGGCCATGCCCTCGCGGCCGGAGCCGGGCTGGCCGGACTTGGCCTCGGCGACGGAGTCACGCAGGTTCTCGCTGATCAGCTTAATAGCCTCAAAGTGGAACATGTCAGAGAGCTCCCAGGCACCCTTGGTGGTGTAGCCCTCGATGGCGTGGGTCAGAGCGTCCATACCAGTGGAAGCGGTCAGGCCGGCGGGCATGGAGGCCATCATGTCGGGGTCGACGACGGCGACCTCGGGGGCGTCGTTGGTGTCGACGCACACGAACTTGCGGACCTTCTCGGGGTCGGTGATGACGTAGTTGATGGTCACCTCGGCGGCGGTACCGGCGGTCGTCGGCACGGCGATGGTGAACACGGCGTGGTTCTTAGTCGGAGCAACGCCCTCGAGGCTGCGGACATCAGCGAACTCGGGGTTGTTGATGATGATGCCGATGGCCTTAGCGGTGTCCATGGAGGAGCCGCCGCCGATGGTCACGATAGCGTCAGCCTCGGCGGCCTTGAAGGCCTCGACGCCGTCCTTGACGTTCTGGATAGTGGGGTTGGGCTTGATCTCGGAGTAGAGGCTCCAGGCGATGCCGGCGGCGTCGAGCTCGTCGGTCACCTTGGCGGTAACGCCAAACTTGACCAGATCGGGATCGGAGCAGACGAAAATCTTCTTGTAGCCGCGACGCTGGAGCTCGCCGGGAATCTCCTTGATGGCGCCGGAACCATGATAAGAGATGGTATTGAGAACGAAACGATTAGCCATTGATAGCCTCCCATCGTGTGCGGGGCACCCATTACGCCCCACGCTATGAGTCCCATCCTAACGCTTTTGAAACAAAAAAACGCGTGAGAACGTCAAAATTGTTAAAGCGTTTCAACAGATGATGAAAAATAATGCGGCAAAGGGACAGCCCCTTTGCCGCATTCGGTTACTTTCGGCAGCCCTCTTTCCAAGCCTCGGCCGCAACCTTCCAGCGTAAGCGCAAGTCGCGCTCGCGGTCGATGAACATGATGGCAAACGCGACAAACAGCAGCAAGCTCGCCACGACGATGGCGTGCAGGCCCATGCGCTCAATGCACCAGTTGCCCAACACGGCGCCAAACACAAAGGTAAAGATCACGCCGAAATACAGCAGGCCGTTTTCCAAAAAGCCGCGCCTGTGGGTGATGATGTAATCGTCCACGTTTTGCAGCGCGTTGCGCAAGTTGCCGATGCACATGGTCGTAGCGATGCCGTGACCGTGGATCTTGCGGAAGCTCTCTACCTGCATACCGCAGGCAAACGAAGTGAGGCAGTTGGCGAGCAGATTGAAATTGCCGCCCGGGATAAAGCTCACGCCCAGCAAGATGACAGCTTCAAAGAACACCGTTACCTGGCGCCAGTGAATCACGCTGCCAAACCGCTCATGCACCAGGTCGGCAAGCATAATGCCCACGGCAAACGACACCACGGGGAAGAAGTAGCGTCCCGCAAGTGCCCAGTTGCCCTCCGAGATGCTCACGCCCACGAGCAGGATGTTGCCTGTCTGCGCGTTGGCGAAAACATGATCGCGCCCAATGTACGAATAGACGTCCATAAAGCCACCGGCGAGCGCCAAGATGATGCCCAGCTCAATAGACTCCGATATCTGTTTGGCACGCTGCATCGTCGTGCATCCTCCTTGTTGACGACTCTCTCGTGCGTTGGCGGAAACATAGCCGCCGTTCATACTGTAACCCATTGACAACATGGCGTGCGCGCGAGACGGGTTCTCCAACGCGCAGATACACAGTCTGGAAACAAACGATCCCCGCATCGACGCGCCGATCCCCAGCTCATGTACTCCCCCAGTCTTTTTAGCCCCGTCCCAAAAAGACTGGTTACAATTACGTGCAGCATACAAACACCGGGAGGGATCGTGGCAAAAAAGCCTCAGCACGCTCAGAACAACCAGCGCAGTCAGCAGGGCAAACAGGGCCAGCAGCAAAAGCGCGGCGGCAAGGCGCAGGCCACGGTCGCCCGCACCAAGCATTCCCAAGCGACGCCCGTCCGCCCCTGGCGTCCGAGCCGCGATAAATTCCTCCCCGTCAGTCGAGCCGACATGGATGCACGCGGCTGGGACCAGTGCGACTTTGTCTACATCTGCGGCGACGCCTACGTGGACCATCCCAGCTTTGGCATGGCCATCATCAGCCGCGTCCTCGACGCGCACGGCTACAAAGTGGGCATCATCTGCCAACCCGACTGGACCGACCCCGCCAGCATCACCGTGCTCGGCGAGCCGCGCCTAGGCTTTCTCGTCAGTGCCGGCAACATGGACTCCATGGTCAACCACTATTCGGTGACCAAGCATCGCCGCCACACCGACGCCTATACCCCCGGTGGCGAGGAGGGGCGCCGTCCCAATCGCGCCGTCACGGTCTACGGCAACCTCATCCGCCAGACGTTTAAGGACGCCCCCATCATTATCGGTGGCATCGAGGCAAGCCTGCGTCGCCTGGCCCACTACGACTACTGGCAGGACAAGCTCAAGCGCTCGGTGCTGCTCGACTCGGGCGCCGACATCCTCATCTACGGCATGGGCGAGCACGCGATCGTCGAGATCGCCGACGCGCTCGACGCGGGACTGCCCGTGGACCAGATCACCTATATCAATGGCACTGTCTACCGCACGGGTTCGCTCGACGAGGTCTACGACTACGACCTGCTGCCCAGCTGGGACGACCTTGCCGCCGACAAGCTCAACTACGCCCGCAGCTTTAACGTGCAGCAGCAGAATATGGACCCCATCACCGGGCATCGCCTGGTAGAGCCATATCCCAACAGCGTGTACGTGGTGCAGAACCCGCCGTCGGCAACACTCACCACCGACGAGATGGACGAGGTTGCCGAACTCCCCTACGCACGCGATTGGCATCCCGACTACGACGCGGCAGGCGGCGTGCCGGCCTTTGCCGAGATCAAGTTTTCCATTAGCTCCAACCGCGGCTGTTTTGGCGAGTGCTCGTTTTGCGCGCTCACCTTCCACCAGGGCCGCGTGTTGCAGATGCGCAGCCACGACTCGATCATGCGCGAGGCCGAGCTGCTCACGCGCGATCCCGAGTTTAAGGGCTACATCAACGACGTGGGTGGACCGACGGCCAACTTTAGCCGCCCCGCCTGCGACAAGCAGCTCAAGCACGGTGTGTGCAAGAACAAGCGCTGTCTGTGGCCGAGCGTATGCAAGAACATGGTGGTCGACGAAAGCGGCTACACGCAGCTGTTGCGCGACCTGCGCCAGCTGCCGGGCGTCAAGAAGGTCTTCGTGCGCAGCGGCATCCGTTTTGACTACACCATGGCCGATGCCTCGGACAAGTTTTTACGCGAGCTGCTGGAACACCATGTCTCGGGCCAGCTGCGCGTAGCGCCCGAGCACGTGAGCGACGCGGTACTGTCCGTGATGGGCAAGCCGAGCCGAGCTGTCTACGACGCATTCTGCCGTAAATTTGAACGCTTGAATCGCGAATACGGACTCAAGCAGTACGTGGTGCCGTATCTGATCTCGAGCCACCCCGGCTCGACCATGAAGGAAGCCGTGGACCTTGCCGAGGCCGTGCGCGACATGGGCTACATGCCCGAGCAGGTGCAGGACTTCTACCCCACACCGTCCACCATGTCGACGTGCATGTACTACACCGGCGTGGACCCGCGCACCATGAAGCCGATCTATGTGGCACGCGACCCGCACGAGAAGGCCATGCAGCGCGCGCTCATCCAGTATCGCAAGCCCGAGAACTACAAGCTCGTGCGCGAAGCGCTGGAAAAGGCCGGGCGTCGTGACCTGATCGGCTATACAAAGCATTGTCTGATTCGCCCCGTGCCGCCACGCCCGGGCGAGACGTCTGCTGGCGGTGGGCATGGCACCGGCAAGAAGGGCGGCAAGCCGCACGGTGGCGCCGCCGGCAAGGGGCCCAAGGGCAGCAAGGGCCACGGCGGCATGTCGCGCGCACAGAACACCGCGGGCCGCAACCGTGCGGCCCAGGGGCGTCAGGGCGCCAACGGCGGCGGACGCCGCAACTAGGGCAGCGGTGCGCTCGCTGCGTCCATCCCACACGCGTGGCGCAGCGAGCGCATTGACTCAACGAGGATGACGCCGGCGATAGCGACCGTAATTGCCACGTCGAGCGGCGTGTTCACAAACCACAGCAGGCCCATGAGGTACGACCCGGCATTAAAGGCAAAGTGCAGCAGAATCGTGTAGCGGAGCTTTCCGGTCGTCACGAGCACCCAGCCAAAGATGAGGCCGGCGGCGCCGGCGTAGCAGCCCTGGACCCAGTTCATATGCATAAAACCGAAGATTGCCGCCTGCAGCACAATCGCCGCGGTGATGCCCCAGGTACTCGGGGCCGCCCAGGGCACCATGGCGCCGTCTTGCGCGTTCGCGCGGCGCCGGCGCTTCCAGAGCGGACGGCACTGTGGATTAAACGCACGCAGCGAAAACTCAAAGATGATACCGCGCACCAGCAGTTCCTCGCAAAACGGGGCGCCGAGCACCGTGGTCAGGACGGCCAGATAGCTCGTGTCTCCCATGCCTGTTTCCTCGACAAGCTCGCTATAGTCTGCCGCAACCTCGGGCAGCAGCGACAGCACGCCGTCGCATAGGTAGCTAATGACCACCTGCATGGACAGGCCGATCACGACAACGCAGACGATGCGCTTCCATGCCGCGCCTGCTCCCCCACCGAGCGGGTGCTCGCCTTGCCGGCGCGCCATAAACGAGCGCGGCCACAGATAACGCCACCACAGCAGCGCCATCAAAAACGACGCCGTCTGAGCGGCAGCCTGGAACCATTGGATATCGAGATTGCCGATCGGATAGCCCGTCAGCGCCGACACGATGTCCAGCGCGGAGAACAAAACCATGCTCAGGGCAATATCGGCAGCAACAACACCAAAACAGGCAAGCGCCCAAACCAGCACATTGAGCATGCCAACCTCCTCAAAACCCGGCACTTAGGGACGTTCCTTAACTGCCGGCAAAAAAGGAACGTCCCCAAGTGTCGGCAGTTTGGGACAGTCATTGTTGATGAGAATCGGGCGCAGCGCCAAAGGCCCCGTTGGGCGAAATGTCGAACGGAAAGGTGCCGCAGCGATTGAAGGCGGCGATGAACATGCGGATGGCGTTGGACGGCGTGGTGCCCACGAGCTGGGTTGCCGCCGCGAAGGCTGCCTTTTCCTCGGGCAAGACCTTCGCGACAACCGGGGTCATATGTTCTGCCATGGCGCTTCCTTTTTGAAACGACGGTAGTGCGGATAGATGCGGGCCACGCGGCTGGGCGACGGGCTGTGAAGGCAACCCGATTGGCCCGCATCTGGAGTTTGTTTCTACGGCGTTGGTATTACTTAGTAATCTTATGTAATACCCCGCAGATAGAATACCACACCCGCCCCATGGGGACGGAGGAAAACGGATCATTTTGTTGCTGAGTTAGTATTTAGAGCGTGATGGTGTCCGAGATATCGAGGGCCTGAGCGTCGGCGACATCATGCGTGGCAAGCAACAGCATACGACCGTCGAGCAAGTCGAGCACGACCTCGGCGCATGCGTCGCGCGCAGCGGTATCTAAGCCGGTAAAAGGCTCATCCAGAATCACCGCGTCGCCCGGGCACAGCAGGGCTCGGGCAATCTCGACGCGACGGCGCTGCCCGCCCGAGAGCTCGGCCACGCGGGCACGCACATCGACCCCCGGCACCAGCAGGCGCAACAAGGCAGCAGCACTCGAGGCGTCCACGCGTGCATCGGCGCACACCAGCACGTTATCCAAAGCAGAGGCGTCCTCAACCAGGCGTGCATCCTGAAACACCATCGAGCACGGCGCGCACTCCCCCGCTGCCAACGAAAGCAGCGTCGACTTGCCCACGCCCGAGGCGCCCATCACGCAAGCGCGCCCGCCCGCGGGCACGTTGAGCACTAGCCCGTCGAGCGCCGGCGCCCAAGGCGCGCGATCGCCCACGGCAAGCGCGAGCTCCGCTGCAGCGTCATCGCTCGCAGCCCCCGCGCGTCCGCGCAGTCCACGCCCATGCGCCCGCACGGCAACACGCCATGTCACGGAACCCGAA
>CAJMRR010000085.1 GCA_905215835.1 uncultured bacterium
CTGTCGACGTCATTAATAATATGGGGAACTGCCCCATTTTTCAACACCTTTCCCCTCCCCTTCCCCCACCCTACCCCACCACTCCACCCCCTAACTATTGGGCGCCACCCCCGAGCATATGTTCGAAAACACAATATGTTGTGTTTAATGCAAAGGCGGGATGCCACCTGTAGCACCCCGCCTTTCAACCTCAACCTTCAAGTTGACCTTGAGGCGATTTTTATGTCCCTTTACACGCCGTTCACATCGCCCCCAAACTCCCCCACCCACGGTACACACGGCCCACCACCGCGTCGGTGTCTGGCAAAAAACGGGACGGGCCCCAGATTGCCCATGCGCGCAAAAGTGCGTCTCGGCAATCTGGGGCCCGTCCCATTTAATATTTATAAATATGCAGGTCAGCGAGGTGCTAGCGATGTGCTAGCGGATGCGCTGCCAGATAGACCTCGGTCAGTTGCGTTCGGTCGACATGCGTGTAGACCTGCGTGGTCGAAATATCGGCATGGCCCAAAATCTCCTGCAGCACACGCAGGTCGGCACCGCCCGCGAGCATGTGGGTGGCAAAGGAGTGGCGCAAGGTATGGGGATGGAGCCCCACCAGCCCCACCTGACGCCCATACCGCTCGCATATCGCATGCACGGCCTGGCGCGACAGGCGACGTCCGTTCTTATTTAAAAAGACCGCCGAGGTCTCGGTTCCGCGGGCATGGGCCGCCAAGCGAGAACGTCCCTCAGTTACATAGAGCGTCAGAGCTCGCGCCGCGCTTCCCACCAGTGGGGACAGGCGTTCCTTTGAGCCCTTACCGCGAACGAGTACAAAGCCATCGTCAATATGGATATCGCCCACATCGAGCCCAACCAGCTCACTCACACGCAAACCGCATCCGTAGAGCACTTCCAAGATGGCATGGTCGCGCAGTCCCATCTCGCCCTCGGGAAAGTCTTGATCGAGCAGCGCCGAGACATCCTCCACCGATAGATACTCCGGCAAACGCTCAGCCTTTTTAGGCAGGCGCAATGCCGCCGTCGGGTTTTGGGCCACGGCCCCATCGCGCACCAAAAAGGCATGCAGGCCCTTCACGGCAGCAAGCGCGCGCTCCACCGAGGCGTCGGAATAGCCTCCGTCGCGGCGATCGGCGACAAAGCCCTCCACGACCTGACGGGTCACCTCTTCAAATGACACAATACCCGCCCGCTCCAGATAGGCGCAGTACGTCGTCAGGTCACGACGATAGGCCACAATCGTGTTGCGCGCCAAGCCCCGCTCGACCGCGAGGTAATCGAGATACTCCCCCGCCGCCACGGCGAGCGACGAGGGAGTAGCTTCGGTATGTTCCTTATTCGCCGGCACCCTTAGTCCGTAGCGAGGTTCATGGGCGTCACCTGCAGACGGTCGACACCCTCGTGCTGGCCGATCGAAGCGCGCACGAACTCGCGGAACAGCGGCTGCGGGTTGGTCGGGCGGCTCTTGAACTCGGGATGAGCCTGGGTTGCCACATACCACGGATGCACGTCGCGCGGCAGCTCGACCATCTCGACCAAGCGCTCGTCAGGCGACAGACCCGAGATAACCAAACCGGCGTCCTCGAGCTGGTCGCGGAAGGCGTTGTTGAACTCAAAGCGGTGACGGTGACGCTCGTAGACGAGTTCCTCGCCATATGCCTCACGAGCAAGAGTATCGGCGGCGAGCTTGCACGGATAGGCGCCCAGGCGCATGGTGCCGCCCTTCTCGGTCACGTCCTCCTGCGAGCTCATCAGATCGATGACGCTATACGGACCGTCCGGATCAAACTCGGAGGAGCTGGCACCGGCAAGGCCAACGACATTGCGGGCGAACTCGCACACGGCGACCTGCATACCCAGGCAAATGCCCAGATACGGAATCTTGTGCTCGCGGGCAAACTCGGCCGCGAGGATCTTGCCCTCCAGGGCGCGCTTGCCAAAGCCGCCGGGGACCAGGATGCCCGAGGCGTCGCCCAGAACCTCGGAGACATTCTGCTCGTCGAGGCTCTCGCCGTCGACCAGCTGGACGTCCACATGGCGATCGTAGAAGACGCCCGCATGGTGCAGGGCCTCGATAACCGACAGGTACGCATCGGGCAGCTGCGTGTACTTACCCACGACGGCGATCTTCACCTTGTCGGCGTGATGGTTGGCGTGATTCTGTTTGCGCAGGAACTCGTTCCACTCGCTCATGTCGCGCTCACGCGGATCCAGACCCAGGCGCTCGCAAATGCGCAGGTCAAAATCCTGCTCGGCAAGCAGCTGCGGAACATCGTAAATGCTCGCGCAGTCCTCGTTGGTAAAGACGCAATCGGTGTCGACGTCGCAGAAGCTTGCGATCTTTCCGCGGATAGCGTCATCGATATGGTGGTCGGAGCGCAGCACGATGATATCGGGCTGGATGCCAAAGCTGCGGAGCTCCTTGACGGAATGCTGCGTGGGCTTGGTCTTGACCTCGTGGGCGGCGGCGATATAGGGAACGAGCGACACGTGGATGTAGCAGACGTTCTCGGGGCCGGCCTCCTTGCGGTACTGGCGAATAGCCTCGACAAACGGTTGGGACTCAATGTCGCCGATCGTGCCGCCCAGCTCGGTGATGACTACATCGGAGCCGGTCTGCTCCTCGATGCGGCGGAACTTGTCCTTAATGGCATTAGTGACGTGGGGAATCACCTGCACGGTACCGCCCAAAAAGTCGCCGCGACGCTCACGGGCGATTAGGCTTTTGTAGATGGCACCGGTCGTAAAGTTGGAATCGCGGGTCAGGTTCTCATCAATAAAGCGCTCGTAATGACCCAGGTCCAGGTCGGACTCGTAACCATCCTCGGTAACGAAGACCTCACCATGCTGGAAGGGGCTCATGGTACCGGGGTCGACGTTCAGATACGGGTCGGCCTTCTGCATCGTTACTTTGTAGCCACGCGACTTGAGCAGACGGCCCAGCGAGGCCGCGGTGATACCCTTGCCCAGGGACGAAACCACGCCACCGGTTACGAACACATGCTTGGTCATATTGAGTTACCTGCGCTTCCCGTAGAAGTTGTTTATCCACATCTTACGGGTCTTCATTGTAATACTCGCGCCGCGGACCGTTCGCAATTTTTCTCGCATGCGATTGCATTTCTCAATCTTGAAACAAAACGCCGCCCGATTCCCAGGCGGCGTCGCTATGGCAAGGGTTACATGCTGCTATCGATCAGCAGCCTCGTCCTCAAGC
This sequence comes from uncultured bacterium, assembly GCA_905215835.1. Lineage (GTDB taxonomy): Bacteria > Actinomycetota > Coriobacteriia > Coriobacteriales > Coriobacteriaceae > Collinsella. Next base: position 3,221 of record CAJMRR010000085.1, read on the forward strand.
ATTTCTTGAACGAGCATGCCGATACGGACGCCTTCAAGATACCACTCGCCACGTTCGGTGAGGCAAATGCCATTTGCAAGCTGACCGCCGTCGTCGCTATAACGCGAGACGACATCGATCATGCCTTCGGAATCCAAGCGATCGATTGCGGCGCGGGCACGATACGGCGAAACCCCCACGCGCTCGGCAAGCGTTTTGCGCGAGAAACCATACGGCCCGCCATTGTCTTCGGTTTGCTGGTCGATCTCCATCAACACCAGCACCTCGACACGCTTCATATCGTTGACACTCGCACGACCCTTGCCCGCCATAGCAGCCTCCTCAAACCGAGCACGAGCATCTAACGCGCCGTGCGCGACCGACACACCTCACGATGGCAGGTAATATCCATCATGCGGCATCCCGCCAAGGATGAAACAGTTACGGTTATTGTATACCGCTCAAATTGTTTCTAGGCAGGTAAACAGCTATTTTTCGCCGAAATAGGCGCTTTATTGATCAAAAAGCCGTACCGGGCGCTAACCCGATACGGCCAAAATGCAATGCAATTACCGCGGTGCTTCAAACTTAGCGATGGAAGAAACCGCGGCGCTCAAACTTGGGCTCGCAGCACACGTTGATACCCAGTTTGCGCAGTACCGTCTCGTCCGTCGGCGAGATGATCACGCTAAAGAAGGCATCGCAACCGCGCAGCTGCTCCAGGCCCGAAAGGACGCGAGCGGCCGTCTCACTCGTGGCCGAGGTGATCGACAGCGCCATAAGCGTCTCGTCGGTGTGGAGGCGCGGGTTTTTGCTGCCCAGGAAATGCGTCTTGAGCTTGCTGATGGGCTCGATCGCCTCATCGCTAATGACCTCGAGCTCAAGGTCGACACCCGAGACATGCTTGAGGGCGTTCATAATGAGCGAACTTGCGGCGCCCAGGCGCGTGGAGGTCTTACCGGTCACCACGGAGCCATCGGGCATGACCATGGCACCCACGGGACCACCCGTCAGCTGCTCCCTGGTGAGGGCCGCCGAGCGCGCCGGTGAGTAGTTCTTATCGATGCCGGCTTTCTTCATAATAATCTTGAGACGGTCGACTTGCTCATCGCCCACGCCGGTGCGGCGCACATTTTCGACCGCGGTAAAGTAGCGGCGGACGATCTCCATCTTGGAAGCATCGCGGCAGGCATCGTCATCGGTGATGGCAAAGCCGACCATATTGACGCCCATGTCCGTAGGGCTCTGGTAGGGGCTCTTGCCCAGGATCTTTTCCATCAGGGCACGGACTACCGGGAAGGCCTCGACGTCGCGGTTGTAGTTGACCGTGGTCTTGTTGTAGGCCTCAAGGTGGAACGAATCGATGATATTGGCGTCATCGAGGTCAGCCGTGGCGGCCTCATAGGCGATGTTGACCGGATGCGTGAGGGGCAGATTCCAGACCGGGAAAGTCTCGAACTTGGCGTAGCCGGCGGCGGTGCCATGCTTGTGCTCGTGATAGAGCTGAGACAGGCAGGTGGCGAGCTTGCCCGAGCCGGGGCCGGGAGCGGTGACCACGACGAGCGGTCGGGTGGTCTCGACGAACTCGTTCTTGCCGTAGCCTTCGTCAGAAACGATCAGATCGACATCGTGCGGATAGCCCTCGATGGGATAGTGCAGCTTGGCGGGAATACCGAGCGCATTCAGACGATTGCGGAACACATCGGCAGCAGGCTGGCCGGCGTACTGGGTGATGACCACAGCCGCGACGGCAAAGCCGTTGCCGCGGAACAGGTCAACCAGGCGCAACACATCCTCGTCATAGGTAATGCCAAGGTCACCACGAGCCTTGTTTTTCTCGATGTGGTTCGCGTTGATCGCGATGATAACCTCGACATCGTCGGCGATGCTCTTGAGCATGCGGAACTTGCTGTCCGGTTCAAAACCCGGCAGTACGCGGCTCGCATGATAGTCATCGAACAGCTTGCCGCCAAACTCCAAATACAGCTTGCCGCCAAACTGCGAGATGCGCTCCTTAATATGAGCGGCCTGCAGCTCGATATACTTCGCGTTGTCGAAACCCTGGCGCATATATGGCTCCCGTCCCGTTTCCATTTAATGTTCTAGGCGATTATAACGGAGCAGACCCTTCCCAACACCCAAGCAGCCAACGGGCATCAACCAAACACGTCATCGATAAGTTGCGGTGGAATAGTTCCCGTTTAACCCCTCAAGACGGCCAAACAGGAACTATTCCACCGCAACTTCCCCTTTTGGCGCAAAGTAACCTGACCCCATTGCACCGACCCATTACACCAACAACGGCAACATCGCAGGTTGAGCATAAGTCAGCGAGCGACGTCCAGGACGTACAAGTTGGCATGAAAAAGGCAAGGCATAGACCTTTTGGTCATGCCTTGCCTTTTGAATGACAAATTGTCGTCCTGGGCGGCGCGCAGCGTCGACTGGTTGCGCGGTTCGTAGAACCGCGCAACATGAGAGCGCCCCCTCCCGCGCACGGAACGGAAGGGGGCTAAAGGTAGGAGTCTACCGGTGGGTTGACCCCACCGGACAGACGATGACCAGGTGATCCTCTACAGGATCGTCAAGGTTTCCGTGGGGTACCCGTTGGGTACTTAGAGCAGCACGCAGGCGACGGTCAGGATGACGGCGCAGACGACGGAGAGAGCGACGATGAGCTTAAGGGCAAACTTGAGCCAGGTCGTCCACTCGATCTTGGCCAGGGCGAGACCGCCCATAATGGCGCCGGAGGTCGGGGTGAACAGGTTCACGACACCGATGGCGGCGGAGAAGATCATGACCATGACCTCGGGCGAGAAGCCGAGCTTAACAGCCAGCGGTCCCATGATGGGCATGGAGACGGTGGCCATACCGGAGGTCGAGGGGATCAGGAAGGACAGGCCGAAGTAGACCAGGAAGCTCATGGGAGCGAAGATCACGCCGGACAGGCCAGCCAGGGCATTGGCGGCAGCGTCGAGGACGAAGACGTCGAGGCCGGTGTTAGCCATGAGGACGGAGATACCACGGGCGAGAGCGATGACGAGAACAACGGACATCATGTCGGCAGCGCCGGTGATGAAGGTGTTAACGATCTGCTTCTCGGACAGGCCACCGATGATACCGATCAGGACAGCCATGAGGAAGAACCAGGTGGAAGCCTCGTCGAAGTACCACTGGCCAATGGGCAGGCCGGTGATCAGGGCAGACCAGCCCTGGACGACGGCGTTACCGTCGGCGTCGTAGACAGCGCCAGCGTCGAAGAAGTTGGCGACGCCCTCGTTGAGGTCGGCCAGCGGAATGAAGCCGACGATCATGACGACGAAGGTGAAGGCGAAGGCGATCAGAACACCCTTCTGACGACCGGTGAGCTTGACCTCCTTGTGGACCTCGGAAGCAGCCTTGCCGTGAGCCTCTTCGGCGTCCTTGAGCTCCTGCATCGACAGGATGGTGGAACCCTTGTCAGCCTTGACCTTCTTGGCATAGTTCATCACGAAGACGATGGACATAGCGGTAGTGACAATCCACAGGACGGCACCGAGGCCGATGATGATGGACTGGTTGACCTCAATGCCAACACCGGTCAGAGCGTCGACGGCAGCGCCGACGGCGAACGGGTTAACCGTGGAGCCCAGGCAGCCGCAGCCAGCGCCGAGCAGGACGGTAGCGGCACCGACCATGGGGTCGAAGCCAGCAGCCATCATGGTAGCGGCGAGCAGGGCGTAGAAGGGAACGGTCTCCTCGCACATACCATAGGTAGTACCACCGAGGGAGAAGATGAGCATAAGGACGGGAATGAGCATGATCTCGTTGCCCTTAAGCTTCTGCACCAGAACGGCGATGCCGTTGTCCAGGGCGCCGGTCTCGGTCATCATACCGAGGAAGCCGCCCAGGATCATAACGAAGAGGCAGACGGGCAGAGCGTCAGCGAAGCCCAGGATCGGGGCGGTGCAGAAATCGCTCAGGCGGGCTGCGGTAACCGCGCCGCCGGACGTGCCGGAGACGATAACGGTAATCACTGCAACAATTGCCAGCAGAGCTAGAAGAATGGTGAACGATGAAGGCATACCGCGCTTTTTCTTAGCGGTCTCAGTCATGGTTCTCATCCCCCCTTCATAAATCATTTAACTTTCTCGCGCGAAGCGGATCTTCCGTGCCGTGCCCACCGCCCGACGCGAGATATTTACCAGACAAAGCCGCTCGGGGTGTGCAGCAATACACCCCGAGCGAGATGCTAGATGCTCTTACTTGAGCGTGGCGTACATGACAGCCTTGATGGTGTGCATGCGGTTCTCGGCCTCGTCGAAGACCTTGGAAGCGGGGCTCTCGAAGACCTCGTCGGTGACCTCCTGCTCGGTGATGCCGAACTGCTCGCACTTCTCGGCGCCAATCGTGGTGTTGGTGTCGTGGAAGCTGGGCAGGCAGTGCAGGAAGATGGCACCCGGGTTGGCCATAGCCATGACCTCAGAGGTGACACGATACGGGGTGAGCTGAGCGATGCGCTCGGCCCAAACCTCGTCAGGCTCGCCCATGGAGACCCACACGTCGGTGTAGATAACGTCGGCACCGGTGACGCCGTCCTTGACGTCGGTGGTCAGCTTGATGGTGCAGCCGTTGGCCTCGGCGATGGGCTTGCAGGCCTCGATGACGTCGTCAGCGGGCATGCACTCCTCGGGGCCGCAGGCCACGAAGTTCATGCCGAGCTTGGAGCAGACGACCATGAGGGAGCGAGCAACGTTGTTCTTGCAGTCGCCCATGAAGACGAGGGTCTTGCCCTTGATGTCGTAGTTGAAGTTCTCCTGGACGGTCAGGATGTCGGCGAGCATCTGAGTGGGGTGCCACTCGGTGGTCAGGCCGTTCCACACGGGCACGCCGGACTTAGCGGCGAGCTCCTCGACGTCGTCCTGGGCAAAGCCACGGAACTCGATGCCGTCATACATGCGGCCGAGAACGCGGGCGGTGTCCTCAATGGACTCCTTCTTGCCCATCTGCGACGAACCGGGATCGAGGTAGGTGACGCCCATGCCCAGATCCATGCCGCCGACCTCGAAGGCGCAGCGGGTACGAGTGGAGGTCTTCTGGAAGAGCAGAACGATGTTCTTGCCCTCGAGATAGCGGTGCGGAACGCCAGCGCGCTTCATGTCCTTGAAGTTCTTGGAAAGCTTGAGCAAGTACTCGATCTCCTCGGTGGAGAGGTCGAGGAGCTTGAGGAAGCTACGGCCGGAGAGGTTAACACCCATGGTTCGTTTCCTTTCGAAAAAATGAATTACGTAAGTACTAGTGTTGCCCGTTTGACGGGCGAAACCGGTGCGGTTGTAGGGGGACCGCACCGGAAACGGAAAGACTTAGAGGTCCTCGCGCCAGAAGGGCATGCTCATGCAGCGCGGGCCGCCG
>CAJMRR010000086.1 GCA_905215835.1 uncultured bacterium
AAGGGCGCTCACCAGAAGCTCGCGGAACAGGATAATGAACACCGACCACACGGTCACCGCGCCAAAATCCAAGAACAGCAGCAGGGCCGAGAACACGAGCAGCTTATCGGCGATGGGGTCCAAGAATTTACCGAAGTCGGTGATCTCGTTGCGCGAGCGCGCCAGATAACCGTCAACCTTATCGGTGCACGACAGGATCACATACAGAATGAAGGCAGCGGCGGCGAGCGGGCCGTCGAAGGTGCTCCAATCCGTACCGGCAACACTCGTGTGAGAAAGCGCCGACACGATCATGAACACCGGGATAAAGACGATGCGAACGCACGTCACGATGTTGGCGGGCGTCCAAACACTCGTCAGTTCCTTATTGCTCTCGTTTGCCACGATGCTCTCCTACTCCACAACATGGCCGATAAGCTCATAGCAGAAGCTATCGGTAAACTCGACAGTCAGAATATCGCCCACGGACGCCTCGCTGGCGTCCAAGTGGACCGCGCCATCGGAATCGGGCGCCTGGAACCAGGCATGGCCGATCAGCTCGGCGCCGTCCTCGGTTTCTTCGATACCGTCGACGATCACCTGGGCGCGATCGCCCACATGTGCGGCGGTGGCGGCAAAACCGAGCGACTCGGCTAGGTCCATGGCCTCCTGGGCACGCTCAAGCTTAACCTCCTCATCGACCTGACCCTCCATCTTAGCGGCCAGGCTGCCCTCCTCCTGCGAGTAGGCAAAGACGCTCGTGTAGTCAAAGCCGACGGTGTCCATAAAGTCGATAAGGTCGCGGAACTCGTCGTCGGTCTCGGTCGGGAAGCCGACCATGGCCGTGGAACGGATCACGATGCCGGGGATACGCTCACGCAGATCGCGGAACAGGTCCTCGAGCTCCTGGCGCGAACCAGAACGGCGCATAGCCTTGAGGATGCGCGCGTCGCAGTGCTGAACGGGGATATCGATATAGGGCAGCACCTCGGGCGTATCGCGAATCGTATCGATAAGCTCGTCGGTCATGCCCTCGGGCTGCAGATAGAGCACGCGGACCCAGACGTTGTGCGGGCGCACGGCCTCGGCGACGGCACGCAGCAGCTGCGCCAGATTGCTCGGCGAGCCATCGGCGACGTCCTCGTCGGCAAAGTCGGTACCCCAGATGCCCGTGTCCTGGCCGATCAGCACGATCTCGCGCACACCGCCGGCAACCAGGTCGCGCACCTCGGAGATGATGCTCTCGGCATTGCGCGAATGATAGCGGCCGCGGATGTAGGGAATCATGCAGAAGCTGCAAAAACGATTGCAGCCATCGGAAATCTTGACGTAGGCAACCGCACCCTCGACGGTACGCTTGACCTGCGGGATATAGGCTGCAATCTCACGCTCGACACCCAGCACGCCATCGATGACCGCCACGATGCCGTCTTCCTCGTCGGCCTTCACAAAGGCAGCGACCTCGGGCAGCTCGTCAGGCAGGTCATCGCCATAGCGCGACGGCACGCAGCCGCACATGACGATGGGGCAAGAACGAACGCCGTCCTGAACCTCATTGGCGAGCTCGAGCGTGGTCTCGATGCTCTCGGACGTTGCGGAGGCGAGGAACGAGCAAGTATTGACGATGGCGATATCGGCATCCTGCGGGTCGAATGCCTCCTCGTAGCCCGCGGCGGTCAAAAGAGAACGCATGCGGTCGGTGTCAACCTCGTTCTTAGCGCACCCGAGGGTGATGTAGAGCACGGAGCCCAACGGTGTATCCATGTTGGAGAGCAGTCCTTTCGATTGATATTAGCGGTAGTTGGTGAACTGCAGCGGCTGGCCGTAGTCCTGGTCGCGCAGGAACTGGATCACGGTCTGCAACGCGTCCTTCGAAGCAGAGGAAACACGCAGCTTGTCGGCCTCGATGGTCACCTTGACTTTGAGCTTTTGGTCCTTGATGTCCTTGTTGATCTTCTTGGCGGTCGCCTGGTCGATACCCTCGACGATATGGCCGAGCACGCGCACGGTACCGCCCGATGCCGCCTGCGGAGCATCCCACGAGACAGCCTTGAGGTCAATGCCGCGCTTGATGAGCTTGGAGCTCAGCACGTCGACAATCTGCTTGGAGACAAAGTCGGCCGGGGCGTTGATCGTAAAGAGCTTGTCGCCCTTCGAAAGCTCGATCGTGGCGCCGGAATCCTTAAGGTCATAGCGCTGGGAAATCTCGCGCGTGGTCTGCTGGAAGGCGTTGTCGACCTCTTGCATGTTGACCTCGGACACGACGTCGAAGCTGGAATCTTTAGCCATGATGTTTCCTTTCGCGTACGAGCGGCCTAGTAGCTATCGTACGAATTGTCGGTAGAATCGGTGGGTGTCTGACCGTCAGTTGCGGTATCGGCGCCATCCGTGGACTGGGCATCGGTACCGTCGGTGGTATCGGTACCATCGGTGGTGTCGGTACCATCAGAACTTTCACCATTCTCGGAATCAGACGTCTCCTTCTTGGGAACGGTGATCGTCACACGCGCCACGCCCGAGGTCTTGGTATCGTAACGGACCTTTTCACCGTTCTTGGTAACGGTGACATCGGAAGGCTTGGACGTGGTGATCTCGATCGAGGACTCGGGCGTGTACTCCTGCTCAAAGGGGCCAGTCGCCTGGGCGCCATAGACCGACTTGCCGTCGACCTTGACCTCAATCCACGCGGTCTTTCCCTTGGCAACGGAGACTTTGACCTTCGTGACCGCGTTCTCTTCCTTCTTTGCCGTCGTCTTGGTAGCGTCCGAATCAGTCGACTCATCCGTCGCCTCATCGGTGTCTTCGTCCTCGTCGACCGTTTCGGTCTTCTTAGAAGACTTCTTGGTCGTCGTCTTGGTAGCAGCGGGCGTCTCGGGCGTGTTCTCGGGCGCCGAAGATGCGCAGCCGCGCAGAAGCACCACGATGAGCACAATCAGCAGCAACACCACGGCACCGATGCCGGCGTAGACGATACGTGGATCGAGCCCGTTGTTTTGAGGAGTACGTGATCCGCCGCGTCCACGACTGGAACTGTTGCGGCCGCCTCCCTGAGGCATACGACCACGATTGCTATCGGAACGGCCGCGATAGCCACCCTGGCCCTGAAGGCTGCGCTGACCCGAGCGGGGCGCAAGTTCACCGCGGCCTTGATAGCCACGCTGGCCCGAACGCGGAGCCGAAGAGCGCTGGCCATACGGCTGTGATTGAGAGCGAAGACGCGGCGTCACCTGCGTGGTATCGGCATCCGCATAGCCACCGCGAGAGCGTCCCATAGAGACACCACGGTAACCGCGATCGGAATAGCCGCCGTCGCCGTAGCCGGCACGAGGGTCACGCGCCACGCCGCGAGCAGCGGGAAGTGCACGGTCCTCGGGCATCGGCGTACTGCGGAACCGGTCACGCTGTGAGCGAATCTCCTCGCCCGAACCCGTCTCAGTAATATAACCGGCCTGCTGAGGACGCTGTCCATAGCGAGTCGAACGACCGCCCTGAACCATCAGGAAGCGCCCGTTATCGACCGAGGAACGCGAATTGACGTAGCCGGCGGCATCCTGAAAACGACCGCCCTGCTGCGACGTCTCGCGTTCGTATGCCATCAGGTCGTCAAAGTAGGCATTGACGACCTCGCGCGGATTGAGGCCCAAAAAGCGAGCATAGCTCGAAATCATGCCCTGCGCATAGCCGCGCGGCGGCATCGAAGCAAAGTTACCGGTCTCGAAAAACTCGATGATCTGCGGCCTGATTTTGATGGTGTTGGCGACCTGCTGAATGGAAAGGCCCATTCGGCGACGCTGCTCGAGCAGCATGTCACCAAAGCGTGCAGCCATCAGAATCCTCCAAACTCACGATCTTCACGTGCCATTTCGGCGTCGACAGATTCCAGCGCGGCAAGCCCCTCCTCGTCCAGCAGGACCTCGCGCGGCTTGGAACCGTCGGGCGGGCCGACGACACCCTTTTCTTCCAGCATATCCATAATACGCCCGGCACGCGCATAGCCAACCTTCAGGCGGCGTTGCAGGCCAGATGTGGAGCCAAGCTGCGAATCCACCACAATATGGGCGGCTTCCCAGATGAGCGGATCATCGTCTTGCGGCTCGGCGACTCCGGTACGGACAATGCCGCCGCCACACGCCATGGACATGGAAGCGGGCGCCACGGCAGACAGGATCTCCTCGTGGTAGTCGGGCTCGCTCTGCGACTTGACGAACTCGACAATCTCGTTGATTTCGTCATCCGAGACAAAGCAGCCCTGGATACGGCGGGGCTTGCCCCAGTCGACCTTGGAGAACAGCATGTCGCCCAAACCGGTGAGCTTTTCAGCACCCATCTGGTCGATAATGACGCGCGAGTCGATGCCCGTGGCGACGTTAAAGGCGATGCGGTTGGTGATGTTGGCCTTGATGAGGCCCGTCACCACGTTGGAGCTGGGGCGCTGCGTGGCCACGATAAGATGAATACCGGCGGCACGGCCCAGCTGTGCAATACGTACGATCGAGGCCTCGACATCCTTACCGGCGACCATCATCAGGTCCGAGAGCTCGTCGATGATAATGACCAGATAGGGCATCTTTTGCGGCGGGTTATCGTAATGCTCAAACTCGCCGGCGGCCTGCTTTTCGTTGTAGGTCGAGATCTTACGCACGTTAAGGCGCTCGAAGACCTTCAGGCGACGCTCCATCTCGGACACGGCCCATTGCAGGGCGCTCGCGGCCTGCTTGGGTTCGGTAACGACCGGTACGTAAAGATGCGGCAGGCCGTTATAGCCCGCGAGCTCGACGCGCTTGGGGTCGACCATGATCAGGCGAACATCCTCGGGAAGGGCACGCATGAGCAGGGTCGTGATGATGGAGTTGATCATGACCGACTTACCGGAACCCGTGGTACCGGCAATCAACAGGTGGGGCATCTTGGCGAGGTCGGCGACGACTGGAGTGCCCTCGGCGTCGCGGCCGATGGCGAGCTCGAGCGGACCGCCCTTCACATAGGGCAGCACGTCGCCCAGGTTGACGTTCTGGCGCTTGCGGTTGGGAATCTCGATGCCCACGAGCGAGGTGCCGGGGATCGGGGCAAAGATACGTACCGACTGGGCAGCGAGCGAAAGCGCGATATCGTCCTCGAGGCTCGAAATCTTGCTCACGCGCTCGCCCTCACCAGGCTGCAGCTTAAAGGTCGTCACCGTGGGGCCGGCGATCCAGCCGACCACGCGGGCACTGCGGCCAAACTCAAGCAAGGTGGATTGCAGTGACTCAGCGGTCTGCTCCAACTCCTTGTCCGAAGACGCGGCGGAAGCCGACTGCGGGTTGGCATGCAGGATTTCGAGCGGCGGAAGCTTGAGGCCGTCCTCTTCTTCGCCCTCGTTATCTGCGGCGCCACCGTCCGCTCCCCCATCGCTAGCCGCAGCCGATTCGACGGCACTCGAGGCAGGCGCATCGGCAACCTTGGGATGCTTCAAGAAGTCGGGAATCTGAGGTGCTGCCGAGACAGGATTCACGGCAAACGGCGGCTCGGACTCGTCGATCTTATCGGGGTCGTCTTCCATCGAAAGTTGACCGGTTACCTGGTCGCGCTTTGCATGGCGACGCGGCAGCAAAGTTGTCTTTGCGGTCTCAATCGGAGCCTCGTCGTCCTCGTCATCGCCCTCGGTAAGCTCAATCTCGCTATCGGACCAGGACGGGTCGGGCTCACTCGTATTGAGCTTAGGCGTGGCCTTGCCCTTCTTGGCATGGCGGCGCGGCAGCAGCGTCGTCTTAGCGCGCTCGGCCTCCACGGCATCGGATACGTCGACAAACGGATCCTCGTCCTCGTCGTCATTGTCCAAAACCGGGTCCACATCGTTGCCCATGACCGTGGTCACGGCAGCATCGGAGCCCTTTTGACGAAGAATGCTCAGGTGCGGACGGGCAACGCCGGGCACCGACAGGGCTTCGTCGTCACCCCACGGACTCGCGTTAACATCGGCACGACGGCGCTCGGCAAAATCGGCCGCGCGGTCGCGAGCAGAGCGCAAAACGCCGCCAACCGAAAAGCCGATGATGACCAAGCCCACGACGACAAGGCCCAACAGGACTACCATCGCGATAGGCTTACCCAGGGCATTCTGCAGCGCACTCGCAATAAACGCACCGATGTAGCCACCCGAGGCGGACAAATTTTGCGGCGTGAACATAAGGTCACACGAGTCGCTCGTACCCGGCACCATCAGCGAGAGAATGGAGACGACGGCGATAAAGACCACGGCGCCGCCCGCAACAGAGCGCACGTTGAGCGGCGAGTCCTCGCCTAAAAAAAGCGTGGCGGCAAACAGCAAAATGACGATCGGCAGCACGTAGGCGCCCAGACCAAAGCCCAGGTGGTAGAAACCGGCAACCGCAGCCGTAACGGGTGCGGTCGCCGGCGAAATCACGGCAATGAAGGACGCAATCGCCAAAACGGCTATGACCACGCCGGCGATATCGCGGTTGGCCGAGGGCTCGACCAAGGGCTCAAAATCGTCAAAGTCCGCCTCGTGGCCCTTATTGGCACGCAGATGGGAACCGGCACCCTTAGCAGATGCCGGTTGGTTGTTGGCCTTATTGCCTTTGGCGTTTTGTGCAGATCCGCGCGCCAAACTAAACCTCCATGACGACCGGGATGATCATCGGACGGGTGCGCGTACGGCTCCAGATAAAGTTAGAGAGCGAGTCGCGCACGGCCTTGCGAATGGCATCGGAACCGCTGCTCGTAAAGCTGAACTTGCCCTTCTCGATCGTCTTCATGATGGACGCGGAGGCATCCTCGGAGAACTGGTCGTCGATGGCAAACGAGACGCCGCGGCCCGAGAACTCGATGGCCTCGATCTTCTTGTGCTTGAGCGAGACGATGGCAACAGCGGTAACCATACCGTCGTTGGCGAGCTTCTGACGATCGCGCAGGACGATGGGGTCGGTATCGCCGATACGCAGGCCGTCGACGTAGACGACGCCGGACTCGACGGGCGTACCGCGTTTGACGATACCGCCGCGCATCTCGAGCGTGTCGCCGTTATCGAGGATAAAGATGTGATCGTCCTTGATGCCCATCTTACGAGCAAGCTGGGCATGGGCACGCAGATGCACGGCCTCGCCGTGAACCGGCATAAAGTAGGTGGGCTTGGCCATGGCCATCAGGAGCTTGAGTTCCTCCTGGCTACCGTGACCGGAGACGTGAACGAGAGCGCGGTTCTTATCCCACACGTCGCAACCGAGTTTGGCCAGGCTGTTGACGACCTGCTGGACGGCTTTCTCATTGCCAGGAACAGGAGTTGCTGAGAGGATGACGGTATCGCCCTCGTGGATAGAGAGCGTCTTGTGCTCGCCGTTGGCCATGCGAGACAGGGCCGACAGCGGCTCGCCCTGCGAACCGGTGCACATGACAACGATCTTGTCGTCAGGCAGGTTATCGATGTCGAAGGCATCGATAATATCGGCATCGTCGATGTTGAGGTAGCCCAGCTCGCGCGCCACACGGGTGTTAGTGAGCATGGAGCGACCGGTCACAACGACCTTACGACCGCACTTGCGGGCAGCATCGCAGATCTGCTGCAAACGATGAATGTGACTCGAGAACGACGCGACGAACACACGACCCGGGGCGTTCTTGATGGCGTGCAGCAAGTTGGGACCGACCTCGGCCTCGGACTTGGTAAAGCCGGGAACAGTGGCGTTGGTGGAGTCGGACAGCAGCAGGTCGATGCCCTGCTTGGCAAAGCGGCTGATAGCGGCATAGTCGGGCGTGACACCATCGATGGGCGTCTGGTCAAGCTTAAAGTCGCCGGTGTGCATAACGGTGCCCTGGTTGGTGCGGATGAACACGCCCAGAGCGCCGGGGATGGAGTGCGTCATCGAGAAGAAGTCGAGCGAGATGCCGCCGAGGTTGACATGGCTGCCGCCCTTGACCTCGCGGAACTTGGGTGCGCGGATGCGGAACTCAGAAAGCTTGCCCTCGATAAAGCCAAGCGTCAGCTTGCTCGAGAAGATGGGCACCTTATTGTTGAGGTCCTGCAGCAGGTACGGAAGCGAACCGGTGTGGTCCTCGTGGCCGTGGGTGACGACGATACCGCGGAGCTTCTCCTCGTTCTCCAGAACATAGGTGTAGTCGGGAAGAACCAGGTCGATACCGGGCTGGGAGTCATCCGGGAACATGAGACCGGCGTCGACGAGCACCATGTCGTCGCCGCACTCGAAGACCGTCATGTTCTTGCCGATGCCGTCAAGGCCGCCGAGCGGGATGATCTTCAAGGGAGATGATTTTTTAGCTGCCATAGGTTAGTGTGGTTTCCTTTCTTCGAAACGGGTCTGGAACAACCGACGGGGCGCTTCTGGCAAACCGACCGCCGGGAACGTACAAACATGCATCACAGAGTCGATGCAATAACTACAGTATGATACCCATTTGCACAACAACAGACCACCCATGCATCAAAGCCCCATCTGAACTGGTCCATCCCGCCGGTTTCCCGTGGGGCGGGCACTGATGAAGTTTCCTGCTCTACAGTCCTGCTCACGACGGAGGCCACATTAAGTGGCCTCCTGTTCGTGCGGAACTCGCGATAAACTT
>CAJMRR010000087.1 GCA_905215835.1 uncultured bacterium
TCTCGGAAGGCACGTGCAGACCTTTCGTCATGGCCTCCTACCTTTCTTTCGGGCCCCTGTCAGGGCCGATTCGTTAGCGCCCCTCCGTGTGAGGCGTTATTGCTGACGACATATTTATATCCAAAATCAGTTCATACTTCCACCTCGCCCCCGAACGGTTTTATATGAGGGGTGAACGGCATACACATATACTTCACGCATGGCACACTTTGATTTAATAAAGTTTATTTACGTGCTTAAACGCGTTTTCAATCCAAATAACAAATGGAACTTAACTTTATTAAACCACCCTCAAATTGCATATTTCCAATAAAGCTATGAATAGAATTAGCGATTCATACCGCGTCTCAACCATTTTCATTTTTATTCAGAAAAAAGTTTGTCCTATTCATTTCTGGTAACAAATTACCGTTTACCAGACGCTTGATACCGTTCACCGGAAGCTCAGTATAAGGCCCATCGGATACCGGCTCGCCTTACGGCCTCATTTGTAACAACTTGACTTCTCGGTATAGAAAAACAGTCCCGCTCCCCTCATGGGAAACGGGACTGTTATCGATAATCGTAGACAGATTTGAGCGGTTTTGAGAGCCGTCGGAATCCTAGCGATCGAACTCCGCCAGTGCCTCGCCCAGGAGCCTCAGACCCTCGCGCAGAACGTCCTCGCTCGCGCAGTAGCCCAGGCGTGCGCCGCAGGGAAGCTCAAAGCGGCTACCGGGAACCAACAGCACTCCCCTCTCGGCCAGCAGGCGCTTGCAGAACTCCTCGTCGTCCTCGGGAATATCAAGCTTGATAAACGAGGTAGACACGCCCTGCGGGGCCGTCCAGGAAACGCGATGCTGCGTATCAATCCAAGCCTGCGCGATATCGCGGTTTCCAAACACGATCTTGCGGTTGCGCTCGAGGATCTTGTCCTTGTGCTTGAGCACATAGGTCGCCAGGGCGTCGTTGAACACGCCGCCGCAAATCATGGTGTAGTCGCGGTACGTGCGAATGCGGTTAGATACCTCTTCGTCTGCCACAACCCAGCCCACGCGGGCCGCAGGCGTCGAATAGGTCTTGGACACCGAGTTGGTGACGATGGCCTTCTCGTACACATCGGCCATCGACAAAAAGTCCTCAGTGTTCTCAAGCGGCAGGTACACCTCGTCGCACAGCACATAGGCGCCAACCGAGCGGGCGATCCCGGCAATCTGGCCGAGCGTATCGGCATCAAGCACCGTACCGATGGGGTTCGATGCGTTGTTGATGCAGATGAGCTTCGTGTTGGGGCGCACCGAGCGCTTGAGCTCCTCGATATCGGGTTTCCATCCGAGCTCCTCGCGAAGCTCCCAATACTCGACCTCGGCGCCGAGCGTACGCGGGATCTCATAGAGCGGCGCATAGGTGGGCCACTCGGCGATAACGTGGTCGCCGGGCTCGACTACAGCCATAATGGCGTTGAGGTTAGCGCCCGTGCAGCCATTGGTCTGCAGAATGTGATCAGGATTGACCTCGCGATGATACAGCTTGGCGACCTCCGCCTTAAACTCCGGCGAGCCCTCGATCCAGCCGTAGTTCATCTTCTCGCGGTCCAGGCGCTCGTAGAACGTGGCACCATCTTGATCGTCGAGCGCGCGCAGCTCGCCCATGGTAAGCGAGGAGATCGTCGACTGGGCGATATCCCACGTAGCGCTCTTCTCCCAAACGTTGAGCCACTCCTCAACGCCGATTGCCTTGATATCCATGACCAAGCTCCTTACAAAAGCAGTCATCCAATCGTGTTGATGTTCCTCATACAAGAATGGGGCGGTGCGAATACCCGCACCGCCCCAATGGGAGACATCTAATGGCAGCTAGATGTATGTATTAAGACCTGTACGGGTCCTTGAAGACCTTAGAGGTCCTCGCGCCAGAAGGGCATGCTCATGCAGCGCGGGCCGCCGCGGCCGCGGGAGAGCTCGGCGGAGGGCACGACGAGAAGGTCCAGGCCCTCCTTGTACAGCACGTCGTTGGTGACGGTGTTGCGGGCGTAGACGCAGATCTTGCCGGGCTCGACGCACAGGGTGTTGGAGCCGTCGTTCCACTGCTCGCGGGAGGCCGCGATCGGGTCGCCGCCGCCGCAGGGGATCAGCTTGACCTGGTCGACGCCGGTGGCGTCCTCCAGGACGTGCTCGAGGGTGTCCTCGATCAGGCGGATGTTCACGTCGCCCGGGTTCTTGCCGGCGGTCAGCTCGTAGACGCGCAGGGTGCCCATGATGGCGGGGTGGATCGTGAACTTATCGACGTCGATCTGGGTGAAGACCGTGTCGAGGTGCATGAAGGCGCGCGAGACCGGGATGTCGAAGGCCAGGATGCGCTCGACCTTGGAGTCGGAGTTCCAGAAGATGTTCTGGGCCATGACGTCGATAGCGGCGGCCTGGGTGCGCTGGGAGATGCCGACGGCGAGGGTCTTCTCGTTGATGTTCAGCACGTCGCCGCCCTCGGTGTGGAACTGGCAGTCGCGGCGGAAGTACAGCGAGACGTCCTTGTAGTCGGGGTGGTACTTGAAGACGTACTTGCCGTACAGGGTCTCGCGGTTGCGGGTGACCGAGTACATGCGGTTGAGGTTGACGCCCTCGCCGACGACCGCGAACGGGTCGCGGGTGAAGTAGAGGTTGGGCATCGGGTCGATGATCAGGTCGGACTCGGACTCGGAGTTGACCAGGGAGTCGAGGGTCGTGGACGCCGTGAGGGGCAGGTCGATCTCGGCCTTGGTCATGCCGGCCATGGTCTTCTTGACGAACTCGAGGTTGTCCTCGATGGAGTCCAGCTTCTCGCGGACGATCTGCGGCATGTGCTGGCCGCGGATGCCTGCCTCGGCGATGTACTGGTCGGTGAACTCGGCGCGGGCGCCGGGGACCTGGTCGAACACCTCGGCGACGAGGTTCTCGAGGTAGAGGACCTCCACGCCCTGGTCCCTCAGGATCTGGGCGAAGGTGTCGTGCTCCTGCTGTGCGACCTCCAGGAACGGGACGTCGTCGAACAGGAGTCGCTCGAGCTCGTCGGGCGGCAGGTTGAGGAGCTCGTCGCCGGGACGGTGCAGGCAGACCTTCCTGAGCTTGCCGATCTCGGAAGGCACGTGCAGACCTTTCGTCATGGCCTCCTACCTTTCTTTCGGGCCTTACTGGCCGAATGTATCAGCGCCCCTCCGTATGGGACGCTGCTTGCTGACAGCTCTAGTTATATCCAAAAACCACCCGCAATTCCACCTCGCCCCCGAACGGTCAGCAAAGTGCGATGAACGGTATATCGCATATGATTCCCCCATGATGCACTTCAGTTTTCTAAAGCAGGTTTTCAAAGGTAAACGTTCTTTTTTCTAAGGAATTAAGCCAGATTACACAAATATTTTCATGTTTAGGAATTGCATAGCTAAAACGGTTTTCTGCATATATATGTCGTTTGTCCGCGATTCGATTTGGATTCGATTATATTCAGCTCGCAATCATTCTTATTCATACATCCTCACCAGTTGAGTATGGATATGGATTGTTTTCAAAACGAGTCAGGCAGTTAGTTGTATGCATTGGCAGCGTAAGAACTAGGTTAAGATACCGTTCGCACAATACGTCCGTGCCACAAGTCGACTAAATTGAGACAATAGTGAATAGTGTTAGGCTACCGTCCCCCGCGGGGACTGAACGGACAGATGCATATGCCGAGCAAAATCGAAAAAAAGCAAGCCGCCGCAAAGCTGCGCAAGCCGCCGCGCGACTTCTCGTACACGCAGAACCGAGAGCTCAGCTGGCTACGCTTTGACAACCGTGTGCTCGACGAGGCTTTTGATGAGTCCGTGCCGCTGTTCGAGCGCCTTAAGTTCGTCTCGATCTTCGAGTCAAACCTCGATGAGTTCCTTATGGTGCGCGTGGGTGGCCTGTCCGACCTTGCCGAGCTCAAAAAACAACCTGTCGACAACAAGAGCAATATGACTGCTTCCGAACAGGTCGATGCCGTCATGGCAGAGCTGCCCGGGCTCCTTACCCGCTGGGAGTCGATCTTTAAGAGCATCGAGGGCAAGCTCGATACCTTGGGCGTTCACCGCGCCCGCATCGATTCGCTTACGCCCGAGGAACGCACCTTTGTAACCCGCTACTTCCAGGCCTACGTGTCGCCGGTCATCTCACCGCTGGTGATCGACCCGCGCCACCCCTTCCCCAACCTGCGCAACGGCGCACTCTACCTGGCGTGCGGCCTGGACGGCGTCACCGACGAGGAAAGTCTGCTGGGCCTGATCGAGATTCCCGCCTCGATGAACCGCGTGGTCGAGATCCCCTCGCCCACCGGCACCTACTCCTACATTCTGCTCGAGGACGTCATCCTCGCCTGCCTGGACAGCTGCTTTGGCTCCTATAAGCCGCTCGACCGCGCGCTGATCCGCGTCACCCGCAACGCCGACATCGATCCGGACGGCGAGGGCGTCGAGGAGGAAGAGGACTACCGCCAGCATATGAAGCGCATCCTCAAGAAGCGCCTGCGCCTGCAGCCGGTAGTGCTCGCCGTCTCGGGCTCACTCGAAAAAGCAACGCTCAAGACTATCCGCAAGGCGCTCGAGCTCTCGCGTCGCTCGGTCTTTACCTGCGATATCCCGCTCAACCTGGGCTATGTCTTTGGCATTGAGGGCAAGATTCCCGAGCACCTGCGCAACGAGCTGCTCTTTACGCCGTTTAAGCCGCAGCCCAACCCCACCATCGATATGACCCGCTCCATCCGCGAGCAGGTACTTCAGCACGACAAGCTGCTCTTTTACCCTTACGAGGCCATGAACCCGTTCCTGGACCTGGTGCACGAGGCCGCCTACGACCCCGAGTGCATCTCGCTGCGAATCACGCTCTACCGCGTGGCCAAGCAGAGCCGCCTGTGCGAGTCGCTGATCGATGCCGCCGAGAACGGCAAAGAGGTCACGGTGCTCATGGAGCTCCGCGCCCGCTTCGATGAGCAGAACAACATCGAGTGGGCCGAGCGCTTGGAAGAGGCCGGCTGCACCGTTATCTACGGCTCCGAGGGCTTTAAGTGCCACTCCAAGATCTGCCAGCTCACCTATCGCGAGGGCATGGCGCTTACACGCCTGACGCTTTTGGGCACCGGCAACTTTAACGAGAAGACGGCCAAGCTCTACAGCGACTTTATGCTCATGACCGCCCATCCCGGCATCGGCGAGGACGCCAACTTGTTCTTCCGCAACCTGTCGCTGGGCAACCTGCGCGGCGATTACCGCTTCCTGGGCGTGGCGCCGGTCGGCCTGAAGCCGCTCATCATGCGCGGCCTGGATCGCGAGATCCAGCGCGCCCTTGTCGGCGAGCCCGCCCGCGTGTTCTTTAAGCTCAACTCGCTCACCGACCGCGAGGTCATCGACAAGATCGCTGAAGCATCGTGCGCAGGAGTTCGCGTGGACATGATCATCCGCGGCATCTCGTGCCTCAAGCCGGGCGTTCCGGGCAAGACCGAGAACGTGCATGTCCGTTCTATCGTCGGACGCTTTTTGGAGCATGCGCGCGTTTACGCCTTTGGCGTGGACTCGGACATGATCTATCTGAGCTCGGCCGACATGATGACGCGCAACACCGAGCACCGCGTGGAGATCGCCTTCCCCGTGCTCGACCCCACCTGCCGTGCCCTGGTCCATGAGTACATGAGCATGCAACTGCGCGACAACGTGAAGGCCCGCAGCCTCACGAGCGACGGCACCTGGGTCCCCGTGGAGCGTGCAGAGGGTGAGAAACCCTTCAACTCGCAGGAAGCCCTACTGGAGCGTGCCTATCGCAACGCCGAGGCCGCCGCGCAGCAGCGCGCGCGTGAGAAGGAACGCGTGGCCGAAGAGGCTATTCAGGCCGAGGTTGAGCGCGAGGCAGTTGTCGAGCCCACTGTCGAGCCGGAAACGGTTGCCGCTCCCCCGGTGAATGAGCCCGAGGCTGCCGCAGAGCCCGCCGCGGAGAAAGCGCCCGAGGTTCAGAAGGTCCAGGCGACCGTCATTGAACCCGAGCCTGCACCTGCACCTCAGCCCGAGTCGCAGGTCACCAAGTCCGCACCCGCGAAGAGTGCCCGCCGCGAGAAGCCCGCCGGCAAGACCAAGGCCATCGAACGCCATCGCCCCGGTCGCGTGCGCATGGGCTTGGGCCTGATCGGCCTGGGTCTTAAGACGCTCATTACCGGCAAGACGAAATAGACGTTTGTAGAAGCAGTTTGTAGAAGCGCCCCGCATTTGAGGAAAGCCTCGGATGCGGGGCGCTTTTCCCTGCTACCATGGTGCGGACAACAACGCGAATGACAGGCAGGGATATGAAGCTCACTATAGAATCGATGACCTACGGCGCCGATGGGCTGGCGCACGCCGACAACGGCAAGGCCGTCTTTGTGCAGGGCGCCGTGGCAGGCGACACCGTCGAGGCCGAGGTCGTACAGGACGGCAAGTCGTTCATGCGCGCCCGCACCACCGAGATTCTGGAGCCAAGCCCCGATCGCATTCAGCCTCCCTGCCCCTTCGTGGGCATCTGCGGCGGCTCGTGGGGCAACCTCTCACGCACGGCACAGCTCGCCGCCAAGGAGCAAAACCTGCGTTCCACGCTCGAGCGCATCGGCAAGTTCGCTCCTGAGCAGGTCGATGAGCTGGTGCAGCCCATCCGCCACACCAAGGACGACTGGGGCTACCGCAATAAAATCGAGCTCGAACCGACCGTCGTCAACGGTCGCGTGCGCCTTGGCATGCACGGCGTCGACCCCAGCAAAATCGTGACCGTCGATGCGTGCCCGCTGTTCGACAAGCGCTTCCCGAAGGCGCTCAAATCGGTCGTCGGCGCACTCAACTATCTGAGCGGCAGCCATGATTTGGGGCTCGAACGCGTGGGCATTCGCGCATCGCGCCGCACCAAGGCACTCGAGGTCGCACTCTGGACGCCTACGGGCTCCTTCCCGCGCTCGCAGGTCTCCCGCGTGCTGGCAGACGCCGCTCATCCCACGAGCATCGTGCGCGTGATGAGCAAGGGCGAAAAGAAGGCCCGCCGTGTCTCCAAGGTCGAAATGCTCGCCGGAGAGGGCTCATGGACCGAGAATATCGCCGAGGGTCAGATGCGCTTGTCTGCCCCGTCTTTTTTCCAGGTCAACACCAAGGGTGCCGAGATTTTGATCGAGCTTGTCATGGAAGCGCTCGACCCGCAGGAAGACGAGCTTGCCGTGGACCTGTACTGCGGTGCCGGCACCTTTACCCTGCCGCTCGCCCGCCGCTGCGACTTTGTCGCTGCCGTCGAGGCCTACGGCCCCGCCGTGCGCGATCTACGCCGTAACCTGGAAATCAACAAGCTTGATAACGTCGACGTCATTGGCGGAGACGCGGTGCGCGAGTTCCCCGACCAGGACGCCGATGTCCTAGTAGTCGACCCGCCGCGTGCAGGCCTAGCGCCTGAGGCCATCGACCTCATCGCCAGCACAAGCGCTCGCGATGTCGCCTATGTGAGCTGCGACCCGGCCACCCTGGCGCGCGATCTTAAACGCTTTGTCGAGGAAGGCACCTTCTCCCCCGTAAAGATCACGCCAGTCGACCTGTTCCCACAAACCTTCCACTGCGAGACCGTCGTCCACCTTAGGCGCAACTAGCCGCTTAATCATTGCTCAGAAAATCATTGGGAAATCGAGCGTGGCAAGCGGAGGTCTTCGGGGTATAAGACGGCTAATTGTATGCCGCCTATGAAAGGAACCCTCATGCCCAGCGTTGCCGTTCTCGCCGCCGATGGCTTTGAAACTATTGAATGCTTGACCATGGTCGATGTCATGCGTCGCGGCGGCGTGCGTGCCACGCTCGTCTCGATCATGCCCACGCGCGAGGTCGTAAGCTCGCTGCAGATCCCCGTGACCTGCGATGCGCTCTTTGATGAGATCAACTTTGACGAGTACGACTGCGTCGTGCTGCCCGGCGGCCTGCCCGGTGCCACCAACCTGCGCGCAGATCAGCGCGTCTGCGACGTGGTCTGCGAGTTCGCCGCAACCAAGCACGTCGCCGCCATCTGCGCCGCCCCGTTTATCCTGGGCGAGCTCGACCTGCTCGAGGGGCGCCATGCCACGTGCTTCCCTGGCTTTGAGAAAAGCTTCCCCGAAGGCGCCTATACCGGCGAGAAGGTCACGCAAGACGGCAACATCATCACTGCCAGCGGCATGGCACAGTCCCTCCCCTTTGCATTGGAGCTGCTGCGCACGCTCGCCGGCGACAAGGCCGTCGAGAAGGTCGCCGAGGGCATCCAACTATGATTTTGGCTTCGCAATCGCCGCGCCGCATAGAGCTGATGCGCGAGGCAGGCTACAACATTCGCGTGATTCCCGCGGATATCGACGAAACGCCCTTTGATGGCGAGGCCCCGCTCACGCTTGTCGAGCGCTTGGCACGCGCCAAGGCGGCTGCCGTTGCTGCCGAGTATGCCGAGCCCAATGAGCTGACGGGCGCGGC
>CAJMRR010000088.1 GCA_905215835.1 uncultured bacterium
ACCCGCGCCGGCACCGTAGCCGCCGCCATACGCGCCGCCCGCGCCCGGCATACCGCCAAACATGAGCATCTGGTCGTACTCTTTGCGCTTCTTCTCGTCCGAAAGCGTCTCATAGGCCTCGCTGATCTCCTTAAACTTGGCCTCGTCGCCGCCGGCATCGGGGTGATATTTTTGCGCGAGCTTGCGAAACGCGCTCTTGATCTCTTTGTCGGAGGCGCTCTTGGATACGCCCAGGATGTCATAGAAGGTTTTGCCTGCAGCCATCGTAGCTCCTCTCCTGTTACGTCCGCCGCCCATGCAGACGACGGTTCATGCTTTCATATGGCACTAGGCCAGAAAGGGCCCCGGGTGTTGCCCCGGGGCCCTTCTCAATTACTCCTCGGTGCTCTCGGCCGTATCGGCCGTAGCATCCTCGGGCGCCGCTTCGGGCTCCGGTGCGGGGCGCTTCTCGCCACCGTAGGTCACCGTCACCATCGCGGAACGCAGGATGCGATCCGCCATGCGGTAGCCCTTCTGGTACACATCGTTGACGGTCTCGTCGTACTGCGACGCGTCCTCGACGCGACCCACGGCCTGGTGCTCGAGCGGATCGAACGCCTCGCCCTTGGGGTCGATGGGCTCAACGCCCTCGTGCGCGAACACGTCGAGCAGCTTGGCATGTACCGCGTCAACGCCATCGACGAACTGCTTAAAGTCGTCGGAAAGCTCTTGACTGCGGGCATGGTCAATCGCGCGCTCGATATCGTCGATCACCGGCAACAGCGCGGTGACAAGCTTCTCGGTCGCGCGCTCGCGCTCGGCGATACGCTCATTGGCGGTGCGGCGACGGAAGTGCTCCCAGTCGGCCTGCAGACGGGCGGTACGCTCGGTGGCGTCCTTTGCCTTGTCCTCGGCGGCCTTCTGAGCCTCTGCCGCAGCATCGAGCTCATTGCGCACGTCGGCAAGCTCTTTCTGAGCCTGCTCGAACTTGAGCTTAAAGTCGTTGTCGGCGGCTTCCTCACCGGCGCGGATAGCGGCTTCCACCATCTCGTCCTCGGTCATCGTCGCCTCCTTGTTGGAATCCTCTACTTGGTTCTCGGCAGCCTCGGCGGCCGGGGCCTCGTTGGCCTCGGTAACGTCTGCGGCCTCTACGGGAATCTTCACGTCCTTCTCCTCAGAGTCAACGGGGGCGGCGCCAGCGGCGGCCGCCTCCGTGCGAGCTTTACGGGCGGACATGATTACTTGTCCTCGTCGTCCACAACCTCGTAGTCGGCGTCGACAACGTCATCGTCGGCAGGCTGGGCGCCGGCGGCACCGTCGGTCTGCTGCTGAGCGTCGGCGTAGACAACCTGGGCCAGCTCGTAGGCCACAGACTGCAGGGACTCGCCGGCGGTCTTGATGGCCTCGACGTCAGAGCCCTCGAGCGCCTTCTTGGCGTCGGCGATAGCGGCCTCGGCCTTGGACTTCACGTCGGCGGAAACCTTGTCGCCCAGCTCGTTGAGGGTCTGCTCGGTGGAGTAGCACAGGCTGTCGGTCTGGTTGCGGACCTCGACCTCTTCCTTCTGCTTCTTGTCCTCCTCGGCATGAGCCTCGGCGTCCTTGACCATACGATCGACTTCGTCGTCGGACAGAGCAGTGGAGCCGGAGATGGTGATCTGCTGCTCCTTGCCGGTGCCCTTGTCCTTAGCGGAGACCTTGACGATACCGTTGGCGTCGATGTCGAAGGTGACCTCGATCTGCGGCACGCCGCGGCGGGCAGCCGGGATACCGGTCAGCTGGAACTTACCGAGCGACTTGTTGTCGCGGGCAAGCTCGCGCTCGCCCTGGAGCACGTTGATCTCGACGCTGGTCTGGTTGTCGGCAGCGGTGGAGTAGACCTCGGTCTTGGAGGTCGGGATCGTGGTGTTGCGGTCGATCATCTTGGTCATGATGCCGCCCATGGTCTCGACGCCCAGCGACAGCGGGGTAACGTCGAGCAGCAGGATGCCCTCGACGTCGCCGGTGAGCACGCCGCCCTGGACGGCAGCGCCGTCGGCAACGACCTCGTCGGGGTTCACGGACATGTTGGGCTGCTTGCCGGTCATGGTCTTGACGAGCTCCTGGACGGCGGGCATACGGGTGGAGCCGCCGACGAGGATGACCTCGGTCAGATCGGAGAGCTTAAGCTTGGCGTCGCGCAGGGCGTTGGTGACAGGCTGCTTGCAGCGCTCGAGCAGGTCGCGGGTGATCTTCTCGAACTCGGCGCGGGTCAGCGTGTAGTTGAGGTGCAGCGGGCCGGACTGGTTCATGGTAATGAACGGCAGGTTGATGGTGGTCTGCTGGGCGGCAGAGAGCTCCTTCTTGGCGTTCTCGGCGGCCTCCTTCAGACGCTGCAGGGCCATGGGGTCCTGACGCAGATCGACACCGTTCTCCTGCTGGAACTTATCGGCCATCCAATCGATGACGCGCTGATCCCAGTCGTCGCCGCCCAGGTGGTTGTCGCCCGAGGTGGACAGAACCTCAAACACGCCGTCGGCGAGGTCGAGGATGGAGACGTCGAAGGTGCCGCCGCCCAGGTCGAAGACCAGGATGCGCTGGTCGGTGCCCTGCTTGTCCAGACCATAGGCCAGAGCAGCAGCGGTCGGCTCGTTGACGATACGCTTGACGTTGAGGCCAGCGATCTTGCCGGCGTCCTTGGTGGCCTGACGCTGGGCGTCGTTGAAGTAGGCCGGGACGGTGATGACGGCGTCGGTGACGGTCTCGCCCAGATACTTCTCGGCGTCGGCCTTCATCTTCGCGAGCGTCATGGCGCTCACCTGCTCGGCGGTGTAATCCTTGCCCTCGATATCGACGACGGCACGGCCACCCTGGCCCTCCTTGACCTCATACGGCACGGTCTTGATCTCGGAGGTGCACTCGGAGTACTTGCGGCCCATGAAGCGCTTGATGGAGAACACGGTGTTCTTGGGGTTGGTGACAGCCTGGTTCTTAGCGGCCTTACCCACGACGCGGTCGCCGTCGGCACGGAAGCCCACGACGGACGGGGTGGTGCGGTCGCCCTCGGCGTTCACGATAATGGTCGGAGAACCGCCCTCGAGAACGGCCATAGCGGAGTTAGTAGTACCAAGGTCGATACCAAGAATCTTACTCATTAGAAATTCCCTCTCTCTTTTGCGTTCGCGCCGCCTCGACGATCTGTCGCGCGGCGCTTCGGCTTGTCTTTCAGGATGTAGTGTATCCCCTTATGGGCCGGAATATACAAAATCTAAGTCAATTCATATAAGATTTCTTATTGCTGAGAGTTTAGGTTCTTAAATGCGCAGGTAGATGCGCTGAATGAGTTCTCGGCAAATCTATTGAGATCTATGTAGAGATGACTGAGGCTTGAGTCCGGGGGTGCCTGGGGGCCGTCTTGCGGAAAGCTCATCCCGGTTTGAGCGTGGATTCCGGGTCGCAGTTTCCGTCTGAAGGCTCAACCGGAAACCGTATCCCGTTTTGGGAGCTGATACCGGCTCGCATTTTCCGCTAGCGGGCCTAACCGGAAACTGCAACCCGTTTTTCGACAAAATAATGGGATGCGGTTTCCGCAAGCACGCTCAATCGCCCTATATTTCAAGTCACCTTTAGCTAACATTTACGCAGCTCAACAGCCCCACCTGCGTGTTTTTTAGTAAACCTTGGCATACTCGGCGAACGGTATGAAGATGCCGGTCAGAGGGTATTGCAAACGGTCGCTCCCGTGGTATGTTTTTGCCCGAATCAAACCGGCGCGCATCGCCTGTAGCGTCGGTCAACAGAGAGGAAACTACCATGGCTCATCCCGTAATTGATGCCGACGAGTGCATCGCTTGTGGCGTTTGCGTCGACTCCTGCCCCGCTGGCGTCCTGGAGCTCCAGGACGTCGCTACCGTCGCTGACGAGGACTCCTGCGTCGCCTGTGGCGCTTGCCAGGACGCTTGCCCCGCTGGCGCGATCACCGAGATCGTCGAGGAGTAACAACTCCCCCACCTGCACACTCAAAAGTACACCGTGCACAAAAAAGGAGGCCTCCGCATCGCCGCGGAGGCCTCCTTTTGCATGTGTGGGCAGCTAATTTGGAGCGGGACCCTTGGCAGTTGCGGTGGAATAGTTCCTGTTTTATGGCTTAGATGCCGATTTTAGGAACTATTTCACCACAACTTATAGATGCAGCGTCGGCTACGAGAGATCATCCTCGTAGGGCATTAAATCGGCAAGGTAGCCCTTCTCCTTGAGCATGGCCTCGATCTCGTCGAGGGTCTGTTCGTCCTCCGCCGCAATGCGATGGAAGTGATAGCCGCTCGTCACCGTTAGCAGCGGAAAGCTCTTGCCGCTCTCGATATCGCGCAGATAGCGCTCGACATCGCGGCGGTTGCGGATGTCCAGGTCGGCCGTGATCTTGCCGTACACACGATGGTTGACGATCACGTTGAGCACGGCGCCACCCGCGTCGACGATACTCGTAAGCTCGTCGCCCGCCTGCTCCACGCTGTGGCGCACCTTAACAAGACGCGTGGGCACGGCGGGGCTGCTGGGGGCCTCCTGCAGCACGTAGCCGCGATTGGTCGCCACGATATCGTGCCCATCGGCACGCAGCAGGGCGATGTCTTGCACGACAATCTGGCGGCTCACACCCACCTCGCGAGCAAGTGCACCACCGGAGACGGGGTCTTTGGCTCGCTCGAGCACGCCCATGATGGCACGGCGACGCTCGCGGGCGTTCATTATTTACCGTCCAGCAGACGCAGGTGCTTAAGCGAGAGGTCGAGGATCGGCGCGGAGTGCGTCAGGGCGCCCGAGCTAATAAAGTCAACGCCCAGGTCGGCAAGCGCGCGGATATTGCTGGCATCCACGTTGCCCGAACACTCGGTCTTGGCACGGCCGGCGATAAGTTCAATCGCGGCAGCCATATCGTCGTGGGTCATGTTGTCGAACATGATGATGTCGGCGCCGGCCTCCATGGCCTCGCGCACCATGTCCAGGTTCTCGCACTCGATCTCGACCGTCGTGGTAAACGATGCATGGGCGCGCGCCATCTCAATCGCACGCGTCACGCCACCGGCGGCATCGATGTGGTTGTCCTTGAGCATGACGGCCGTCGACAGGTTGTAGCGGTGGGTGCTGCCGCCGCCAATCTCAACCGCCGCCTTCTCAAACACGCGCATGCCCGGCGTGGTCTTGCGCGTGTCGACGAGCACGGTCTTGGTTCCCTCGAGCGCCGCGGCCATGCTGTGTGTATAGGTAGCGATGCCGCTCATGCGCTGCAGGTAGTTGAGCGCCACGCGCTCGCCCGAAAGCAACACGCGCGCGTCGCCGCGCACCTGGCCCACGTGATCGCCGGCATGCACCTCGTCGCCATCGGCAACGTCGAGCAGCACCGAGCTCTGCGAATCCAGCAGCTCAAAGGTGCGAGCGAACACATCCAGGCCGGCGATGATGCCATCGGCTTTGGCGATAAGCTCCACCGTGGCGGGACGCGCCGTGGGGCACACGCTCGCCGTGCTCACGTCCTCAAACGTAATGTCCTCGCGCAGAGCCTGCAGAATCAGATCATCGACGACGAGCTTCATGGTAATGGGATTCATGGTCTACTCCTCCACGGCCTGCGTGCCGGCGGCACGGGCCAAATCATCGATTGCCAGAGGGTCGGCGCCCAGGGCGCGATGACGGCCATCGAGCGCGGGATCGCCCGCCTGCTCCACGGCCAGCGACTTGCCGGTACGCATATACCACGCGGCGCGACGACCCCAGACCAGCGCCTCGAGCAGGCTGTTTGAAGCAAGGCGGTTCTTGCCGTGAACGCCGTTGCAGGCCGTCTCGCCCGCGGCGTAGAGCTCGGGCATCGAGGTGCGGCCGTCCTTGTCGACCCACACGCCGCCCATAAAGTAGTGCTGCGTCGGCGTAACGGGAATGGACTCATCCAGGATGTCGCGACCGTCCTCCAGGCAGCGCGCGCGGATGTTGGCGAAGTGCCCGGTCACCACGTCGCGCTCGACGGGGGCAAAGCTCAGCCACTCGTGCTCGGTGTCATCCTGCTTCATCTGCTCGCGGATGGCGGCGGCGACAACGTCGCGCGGCTGCAACTCGTCGGTAAAACGCTCGCCGGCGGCGTTGAGCAAAATCGCGCCCTCGCCGCGGCAGCTCTCGCTGATCAGGAACGTGCGACCCGGCTGCGGCGAGAACAGACCCGTGGGATGGATCTGCACGTAGTCCAGGTGCTCCATCTTAATGCCATGCTCCTGAGCGATGTAGCAGGCGTCGCCCGTGAGCTGCGGGTAGTTAGTCGAGTGGTCGTAGACGCCGCCAATGCCGCCCGTCGCCCACAGCGTGTGGCGGGCATGGATCTTAAACGGCTTACCGGCATGCACGCCCTCAGCGGCATTTGCCAGCTCGTCGGCGGGGCGAACCGAGTTGTCCTCGTCCACGGCTACGGCGACGACGCCGGTGCACACCGTGGCGTCATCGCGCTCGGCGGTCAGGATGTCGGTCATGGCCACGTGCTCCAAAATCTGCACGTTGTCCAGCTTGCGAACGGCCTGGAGCAGCTTGGTCGTGATCTCCTTGCCCGTAATGTCGGCATGG
The DNA here is from genome assembly GCA_905215835.1 of uncultured bacterium. Lineage (GTDB taxonomy): Bacteria > Actinomycetota > Coriobacteriia > Coriobacteriales > Coriobacteriaceae > Collinsella. Next base: position 6,559 of record CAJMRR010000088.1, read on the forward strand.
AAGGCAATGCGCGGACGGCTGTGCGCGCCCTCGCGGGTAAAATTGAGGCTGCCGTCGGCCTTGCGCTCAAAATCCACGCCCATCGCTAGCAGGTCGTTGATGACCGAGCGGCTCGAGCGAATCATGATGTCGACGCTCTCGCGGCGGTTCTCGTAGTGGCCGGCGTGCATGGTGTCCTCAAAGAAGGCATCGTAGTCCGAGCCTTCGGGCAGCACGCAGATGCCGCCCTGCGCGAGCATCGAATCGCACTCATCGACCGCGCCCTTGGAGAGCATGATCACGCGCGTGCTCGTCGGCAGATTGAGGGCCGCGTACAGACCCGCCACGCCGCAGCCGGCAATGACGACGTCGCACTCCATATCGGGGTATTGCTTGGTTTCCACAGGAATCCTCTCCCTTGAATGTGACATAAGGGACCGTCCCTCATGCAACATTGTTCTAGCGTGCTGCGTACTCGAGCATACGGTCGAGCGTGAGCTTGGCCTGGTCTGCTGCCTCGTCCGAGACGCCGATCTGCACCTCGCCCTCGCCCGTCTCCAGGCAGCGCACGAGCTTTTCGAGCGTGATGAGGTCCATGTTGACGCAGGTGGGCTGCACCGCGGGGAAATAGAACTTCTTGCCGGTGCCCTGGCAGCGGCGCTCGAGCTCGTAGAGCACGCCGCGGACCGTCACGATAATGAACTCGCTCGCGTCGGACTCCTCGGCATACTTGATGATGCCGGCGGTGGAGCCGATGTAGTCGGCCTCGGCCAGGACGTCGGCCTTGCACTCAGGATGCGCCAGCACGAGCGCGTCGGGGTGGGCCTCCGTCGCGTCGACGATCTGCTCGACGGTGATGATGTGATGGCGTGGGCAGTAGCCGTTGTTGAGGATGACGTGCTTTTGCGGCACCTGCTCGGCTACGAAGCGGCCCAGGTTTTGGTCGGGAATGAACAGGATATGCTGCTGCGGCAGCTCGGACACGATCTTAACGGCGTTGGAACTGGTGACGCACACGTCGCTCCAGCTCTTGATCTCGACCGTGGAGTTGACGTAGCACACCACGGCCAGGTCGTCGCCGTACTCGGCGCGCGCCGCGTCAACCGTCTCGCGCTTGACCATGTGCGCCATGGGACAGTCTGCGCCCGGCTCGGGCAGCAGCACGGTCTTAGTGGGATTGAGCAGCTTGGCGCTCTCGCCCATAAACTCCACGCCGCACAACACGATGGTCTGCTGCGGCAGGCTCTTGGCGAGCTTTGCCAGGTAGAAGCTATCGCCGACGTAATCGGCAACAGCTTGGACCTCGGGCGCCACGTAATAGTGCGCCAGGATCACCGCGTCACGTTGGGTTTTTAGTTGCTGAATGGCCTCGACGAGCTCTGCGGGCACCAGTGCCGCACGCTCCGTTGCCGTCGTTGCCGATGCCAAGCCGGCCGCGATATCGCGTGCAAGCTCCGACGCATCCATGTTCGCGCTCTGTGCCATCAAGGCCCCTCTCTTTTGGCGAATCTTGGGGCTTTAGTATGACACCTAGGTTTACAGCTGACAAGACAGCTGTAAACCTAGGTGTAAAGTTGAAATAAAGATTCAATCATGTGGCAGGTCCATATTCGAACTGGCAAGCTGAGGATAGCTGAGCTCTCGATGGCGCAGGAGGCATCTTTCACCACCGCAATACCGTTTGGCGCGAGTTGCACGCCGTGGGGCGCAAACGGTCCGCACCCCCGCAAGCGGCGCGTACCCGATGTGGCAAAATCGAACTACTTAAGGGGGCCGAATGCTCAAGATTATTGCCTGCGACGATGATGTCGCTTTTCTAGATAGACTGCACCGGATGATCGACCGTTGGTCGACCGAGACGGGCACGGCGGTCGATGTTGCGCTCGTCACACGCGGAGAGGACCTGCTGGCCCG
>CAJMRR010000089.1 GCA_905215835.1 uncultured bacterium
GAGCGTCCGGCTGATAACCGGGAGGTCACAAGTTCGAATCTTGTCAGGTCCACCACTTTCTTTCGCAATAAACACCCCAGCGAGAGCCGAGTCGCCGCTGGGGTGTTTATTACTGTCTCCGTGGGGGTTTAGCTCAGCTGGGAGAGCGCGGGCTTTGCAAGCCTGAGGTCAGGGGTTCGATCCCCCTAACCTCCACCATGATGGACCTGTAGCTCAGTTGGTTAGAGCGTCCGGCTGATAACCGGGAGGTCACAAGTTCGAATCTTGTCAGGTCCACCATCAAAACTGTGAAGAGCCCTGGGGCATTGCCTCGGGGCTTTTTTCTTGTCTGCGATAAATCTCATTTTGGTTTTGTGTGCTGTGCGAAAGATTGGGTAGTATAGCTATTCAATGCGGTGGAGCTGCCGCGTGTTAACCGCTACGTACCGGAGGTGTTCCATGGTTCGTGTCGACATAGAGACCATCGTCATGGCCGCCGGTCCCGTGCCATCGCTTATCGTGCTTCGCGAGCGCTGCGGCAAATCGGACTCGCCCGCGCCGCTGCGTTCCCTTTCCATTCAGACTGGTTCGTTTGAAGCTGCTGCCATTAGCCGCGGCATCGATAGCGGCCGCGCCGAGCGCCCGATTACCCATGACCTGTTGCTCGATACTGTTGGCGCCCTGGGCGCCAAGCTCGAGCGCATCGAGATCGTTCGCGCCGAGCCGCCGGTGTTCTACGCGACGATCGTCGTACTGGCCGATGGTGACGAGCGCAAGATCGACGCCCGCCCCAGTGATGCCATTGCCCTTGCCGTGCGCAGCAATGCCCCCATGTTTGTGGAGGACGACATCATGAATCGCCTGGGCACCGTTTCTGCCCATGCCGAGGAAGTTGACGACGAGCAGGAGTTCGAGAAGTTCGACGAGTTTGTCCATACGCTCTCCCCCGATGACTTCTAAATGTCTGGCACGCGAGCGGAGAGGTCGCTGATGGGTACCCGCGTATCGGCTGAAGCGGCTGCGATCGCCCGCGAGGCCCAGATGCGCTCGGAGGCTTCTGAGGCGGCTCGCATTGCCTATGTGACGCAGGCTCGCACGCTTCGCGAGCGTCGCGGCTCGTTTATCAAGATGGTTGTCATCTCCGCCCTTGTTGCGGCAATCTGCTCGCGCCTTCGTGGTACAGTTGGTGCGCTTGGGTTTTCGATCTCTACGGGCCTGGTGATCTGGGGCGTGGTCGATGCGGTAATGCTGACCAGTCAGATCAAGGTGCTCGACAAGCGCGCGATGGATATGATGCGCACCCGCGACGCTGCCGCTAAGATCGCCGCCGAGGCACAAGAACTGTAATGACGCCAGACTCGATGGGAAGGTCTAAAGATGGCACAGGATATGCAGGACGCCGGTAACGTCTCCGCCGAGCTCGACGCCATGGTGTGTGACCTGATTGGTGCGTTCTTGGACGACCTTGCCGCCGGCGAGAATCCGGGCGTAGTTGTGGCGATTGAGGACGCTGCTTCCAACCGATATCTGGCGGCGCTCGACGAGGACGGCGAAGAGGCGTGCCTCGAGGCGGCCACCAACTTTATTTCCGAGCACAAGATGGGTCTTAAGGACGAGGGCCTGGGCCGTATCGCCCGCTATGCCATCGGCTACACCGGCTGCGTCGAGATTGACGGCGGCTATCACGATGCTCTGCTCGTGAGCTTCTTCGAAACCACGCTCGAGAGTGGTTTTTCGGCATATGTGCTGTATGAGGGCATGGGCGCCGGCGATGGTTTTATGTGGAGCGACCCTGAACCTGCAGGTGAGGAAACCCCTCTCATCTAAAATCGCTAAAATAAACGAGTTTTCGGTAAAAGGCTCAATATTCCCGCTGAGCGTTGCATTGCTGGGCGGGTCGCATACGCGTGCCGGTTGTATATAGATAGAAGATAGGGGAACTACATGCGCGTAGACAATCTGAGGAACATCGCCATCATCGCTCACGTCGACCACGGCAAGACGACGATGGTCGACAAGCTCCTGCGTGCCACGGACGCCTTCCGTGCCAACCAGCAGGTCGAGGACCGCGTCCTGGATTCTAACGACCAGGAGCGTGAGCGCGGCATTACGATTCTCGCCAAGAACATCTCTATCGAGTACAAGGACGTCAAGATCAACGTCATCGACACCCCGGGCCACGCCGACTTTGGCGGCGAGGTCGAGCGCGTGCTGCGTATGGCTGACGGCGCCCTGCTGCTGGTTGACGCTTTTGAGGGCCCCATGCCCCAGACCCGCTTCGTGCTGCGTCACGCTATCGACACCGGCCTTAAGATCATGATCGTCATCAACAAGATCGACCGTCCGGGTGCTAACCCCGAGAAGGCCTACAACGACTGCCTCGACCTTATGGCCGACCTGGGCGCCACCGACGACCAGCTTGAGTTCGCCATGGAGCACGTGGTCTACGCCAGCGCCATGAACGGCTTTGCCCGCCTTGACCCCAACGACGGCAACATGGACATGTACCCGCTGCTCGACATGATCATCGACGACATGCCTGCGCCCGAGGTTGACGGGAACGCCCCGCTGGCCATGCAGTGCGTGACCATCGACCACTCCAACTTCGTCGGTCGCATCGGTATCGGCCGCGTGTACTCTGGCACCATCCACCAGGGCGACCAGATTCTGGTTGTGAAGAACGACGGCTCCAGCGCCACCGCTACCGTCAAGCAGCTCTTTACCTTCGACTACCTGGGCCGCACCGAGTGCCAGGAAGTCGGCGCCGGCGATATCGCCGCTGTCGTGGGTATTGACCGCACCGATATCGGCGATGTTTACACCGACCCCGAGAACCCTGTCGAGCTCGAGCCCATCGAGATCGACCCGCCGACCCTGTCCATCGTCTTTGAGGCTTCGACCTCCCCGCTCGTCGGCCGTGATGGCGACATCGTGGGCGCCCGTCAGCTCAAGGAGCGCCTGTTCAACGAGGCCGAGAACAACGTGACCATGAAGATCGAGGAGCTCGAGGACAAAAGCGGCGTCGAGGTCTCTGGCCGCGGCATCCTGCACCTGTCCGTCCTGATGGAGTCCATGCGCCGCGAGGGCTTTGAGTTCCAGGTCGGCCGTCCCCGCGTTCTGTTTAAGAAGGACGAGAACGGCAACAAGATGGAGCCTGTCGAGCAGGCCGTCGTCGAGTGCCCGGACGAGTACTCGGGCAAGGTCGTTGAGGTCTTCGGCACCTCCGGCGGCATCATGACGAGCATGGATACCTCGGGCATCGTGACGCACCTCGAGTTTAAGATTCCGACCCGCGGCATCATGGGTCTTAAGAACCGCATCATGAACGTCACCCACGGCGAGGGCGTGTTCTACCACACCTTCCTGGAGTACGGCCCCTATGCCGGCGAGATCGGCAACCGCCAGAACGGCGCAATGATCTCTATGACCACCGAGAAGGCCGTTGCCTATGCCCTGGGTACGCTGCAGGAGCGCGGTCAGCTGTTTGTTGAGCCAGGCACCGAGTGCTACGAGGGCATGATCGTGGGCGAGCGCAGCAAGGCTGGCGACATGGTCGTCAATATCGCCCGTACCAAGAACCTGGGCAACCAGCGCTCCTCGACCTCCGATATCTCCGTCCAGCTGGTGCCGCCCCGCACCTTCTCGCTGGAGGAGGCGCTGGAGTACATCGCCGACGATGAGCTGGTGGAGATCACTCCCAAGAACATTCGCCTGCGCAAGCGTCTACTCAACGCCACCGACCGCAAGAAGGCTGCCGTCCGCGCCGGCCAGGTCAACAAATAAGCGCTGGGCTTTATAACGTCTAACGAGAAAGGGCGTCGACCGCAATGGTCGGCGCCCTTTCTTTGGTGTAAGGGGACGGGTTCGTTTGCACCACAGCTGGGGCGGCTATCCCCCCAATCGGCTTTCCAGCCAAAGTTAAGTTGTTTAAACATATACATAATTCCACTGAATATAGCCGGTATGATGCAAAACTGTTAACAGATAAATATCAACTGGTATTAAATTAAAAGACCTATTGACCTGCGGTTTACATGATTGGTATCTATATATTATTTTATGCATTGTGGCATAGACGAACCGTCTTAGAAGGTGCTCCCCAATGGGTTCTTGCAATGCGCTAGGTAGGTTCTCGTTGATGTTGGGGCTTGTGTTCGATCCGACGATTCGCCGTATTCCACACTGTGTTGTAGGAATTAGGGGACAACTATGGACGCACACCGCTCACGCTCGCTGGGTATGGCGGCCCTGATCTTTATTCTAATTAGCCTCACCGCCGCAGTTTTTCACGGCGCAGCCCCCGTGCGCGCCGAGGACGTGAGCACGCCGACGCCGATTGTGATTGATGGGACGACGGCGGACGTTACGGTTGGGCTGTTTACCGACGAGAGCCATACTCAAAAGCTCGATAGCGCTGTAACGTCTACTTCGAAGCTCTGTGGAGCTTTCTCGGCAATGTTCAACACCGGCAAGGAGCCTAAGCCCGGGAATAACATCGCTGTCTATGAGTTTCTCGATACCATTGTCGTCGACGATAACGACGGTGGCGACCTCATGGAGGGTCCGGAGGCTACCGCCGCCAAGGCTGGCACATGGAAGATCAAGGGCAACAAGGTTATCTTTACGTTTGACGAGGCGTGGCTCTCGTCCAATCCCGCAGACGTTCATGTCGCGGCGAACTTCTCGTTCCAGCTTAAAAACAAGGATGTCGGTTCTGGTGGCAACGCATCTGTCGTGTTCCCCGGTATGGGAACGATCAATATCCCCACCAAGGACGGCAATGTCACGGGGGAGAAGTCGGGGGCCTTCTCCCAGGGCGCCGACGGCGTGGCCAAGGTGACCTGGACCGTTAAACTCACCGTCGAGTCATATGCCACGAACGTCAAGTTCACCGATACGCTGGGCGCCAACTTCGAATTTGTGAAAGACAGCTTTAAGCTCGATAACAAGACGATTGGATTGCAGCCAAAAATCGAAGGTCAGACCGCGACCATCGAGAACTTGGGCAGCCTTCCCCAAGGTGTCCATACGATTACGTATGAAACCAAGCTGAAGAGAGATATCTCCGCGAAAAACGGAGAGTTCATCCACAATCAACCTGCATCCAAAAACACAGCAGCCTGGGAGTGGGGCGTCGGCGATCGTCCTAGCGGCAAGATTGAGGGCGTCGCACCCAGCAGCTTCCGTTATGACATGATTCAGAAGACGGGCAAGGGCACCCCGTCCGACATCGCATGGACAGTCAAACTCAACCAAGGCGAGCTCAAGGCTGACATGAGTGGCTACAAGTTCACCGATAAGTTGGACGCTAAACAAACGTATACGGGGAGTTACACGGTTTACAAAGGTACGTCAGAATCGGATGGAGTCAAGATCTACGAGCGTGCTCTTGATTCGTCGAAAGATACCTTTTCCTATACGTTCCCGGACAACCTTAACGATAAATATGCCACCTACTGCATCGTTTATCACACCAAGATGAACGATACGAACTCGTACGACACCGTGCGCAACAGCGCGACCATCGAGCGCAAAGGTTCCGTTTCCGGTGCGGATGATGGCAGTTTCACGCCGCAGCTGACGGGTGTTGTGCCGATCACCAAGAGGCTCGTGAGATACGATGAGGCGGCGACGACGGGCAGGGCGACGTGGGAGACGAAGGTCGCGCTGAAGGCGATCGTCAATGCGGCCCATCCAGGCGAGGTGACGGTGAAGGACACGTTTCAGTCGGCATGGTCGCAGAAACTTGGTGTCGACGAAAGCTCCATTACCATTAAAATCGGCAATACCGAGCTGGTTCCGGGCACCGACTGGAGACCAACGACCAGCTATCCGGGTAATGAAACAAAGAAAAACTACGACCTCAAAATCATCGTTACCGACAACGTGAAAGCCGCTCTCGAGAACGAGGACTACGCCGTTATCACCTACGACACCACATCAGAAGCGCTGTCGGGCTGGTACTCAAACTTCGCAGCGGTCGAAGCGCCGGGCCTGAGACTACAGTGGCCGTTCACCGAACCCATCAAGTACGTTGTCAACCGAGAAACGATGCCCGCGGTCGAGAAGCCGGAAGCGGAGTCGAAGGTGTCTTGGGTTGAGAACTTCGATTGGCATACCGTTGACGGCTCGGATGAGAAGGGCGCCTGGATTGTCGACTGGACGGTGTATGCAAACCGCCAAAAGGGTAATAAGGGCGCAAATGGCGAGTTCGAATACTATGGAGCTGGAAAGCTGGGCGGGAAACCGCTGAATATCGTTGATAGCCTTCCGGATGGTATGAGCTATGTTGCGAATTCCGCAAAGTATACGCTCGTGCAGAACCCCTATGATAAACATACGGGGCTTCATCGCGGAGGCGAGGCCAAGGAGGTCGTTACGGGTCGGACGCTCGCCGCCGACAACGTCAGCCGCAACGGCAATACGGTCACCTTCTCCATCCCCACGACTGAGCTTGAAAGCTATGCCGGCTACGCAAAGCTCACGTACAAGACGGCGGTCAAGCGCGGTGAGCTCGATACCTCCACAAACGAGGTGAAGTTCACCAACAAGGCCAGCGCGGGGTCAGGAGTTAAAAAGTTCGATTCCGGTAAAGGTGACGTCATCATTAAGAACAACGTCATCAAAAAGTCCGGCGAGCAGGTTGCCAATAGCAATCGCATCAAATACACCATTCTTGTTAACGAGTCTGCCGTTGCCCTTAAAAATGGCACCGATTTCCTTGAGCTCGTCGATACCATGGATGCCAAGTGCACGCTGGTGCCGTCGACGCTTAAGGTCTATGAGTGGGTGTATGGTGCCTGGTCACCGCTGGCTGATAAGGACTATTCGTCGAAGGTGGAGCAGGTCAAGGATGAAACTGGCTCGCGTACGAAGTTGACGCTTAAGGTACCCGACAAGAAATACCTCCAGGTCGAGTATGAGGTTATCCCGACCGGAAACCCTGGCAACAAGGTTCCTCTATCCAATACCGCCATGCTTACGGGTGTGAAGGACGGTTCTGCGACTGATGATCAAACATGGGAAATTAAAAAAGCTTCTGCCAGCGCAGGTGGCAACGGCTACGGCATCACGATGACCAAGTATGACGCCCAGCAGGTCGGTGCGACGCTCGAGCGTGCGGAGTTTACGCTCTACAGCGTGAATATGGACCAGGTTGCAACGGTGGGTATCGAGAATGCAAGGACTAAGTTTGAAGCCGCCCCCACCGACGCCAACGGCAAAATCTCGTTTGGCGCAGAAGACAAGGCGATGGTAAATTGCGTGCTTTACCAGCTCGTGGAGACGAAAGCGCCTGACGGCTATGCCGCGGCGGCGCCCACGTGGATCATGCTTAAGGGTAATGCTGACGATGAGGAGTATCAAACTGAGCTCAATAAAGCGAAGAGCATCGTCAAAGACTCCGAAATCATCGGCGATGACAAAAAGGACGAGATCTGGATCTACGACAATCGCCTAACGGGCTCTGCGGTTATTAAAGCAAAGAAAGTGCTTGAAGGTGGCACTTTCAAGGCGGGGCAGTTCTCGTTCGTGCTCAAGGACGCCGAGGGCAAGGTGCTCCAGACGGTGACCAATAATGACAAGGGAAATGTCTCCTTTGACGTCAAGTACAACAAGGCGGGAACCTATACCTACACCATCTCCGAGGCCGAGCCCGAGGGCGCCGTCGACCATGTTAAAGATCACATCACCTATGACAGGACCGTGTACAACGTCACGGTTAAGGTGACTAATGGCACGGACCAGCTCGACGCCCTAGTTACCTATAACGATGGCTCTCAGAATCCGCCGACCTTTACCAACAAGTACTCGACTACGCTACCTGAGGCGGGCGGGGCTGGCTTGACTATGACATATCTTGCCGGCGCTTCGCTGTTGTGTTTTGCCGCGACGTGGATGCATGCTCGTCGCCACCGTGGTCTTGATCGAGATGGTCGCCGTGAGTAAACTGCACCGCCGCTTGTTGACCGTCATGATGGTGGCCATGACGACTATCCTCGCTTTTGCAGCGTCGCCCGAGACGGCCCGTGCTGCCGATGCCGGAGCCATCACGATTGGCGGCGACGTCGCGACGCAATACGATGCATACCAGCTCTTTTCGGCAACTGTTACCGATAAAGCCGGCTCCGATCAAAAGGTCGCGACGGACTTGGCGTGGGCGAGCGATGCGGTTCGTCAAGCCGTTCTTCCCGTGCTTCATGATGCGGGGCTTGATGGCTCGGCATCGGCGGCGCAAGAGACTGCCGAATGGATGAATGCCGACGGGCATATGACGACCGCGCTGACGGCAAAGCTTGCCCGCGCGATTTGCAATGCCGACGCAACTTCCGTGGCCCTTAACGCGGGCACGGCGGCCGAGCTGCCCTGCGGCTACTGGCTC
>CAJMRR010000090.1 GCA_905215835.1 uncultured bacterium
GAGCCCACCCCCGCCGCTGAGCCCGTAGCCGCCACCGCCGCCCACGCCCCCGAAGGCGCGATCTTCAACCCCGAGAACGCTCGCGGCAACCTGCACCTGGGTATCGACGTGGGCTCCACCACCGTTAAGCTCGCCGTGCTCAATGACGACAACCAGATTGTCTACGCCAAGTACCAGCGTCACCACACCGACGTCCGCGCTTGCGCCCGCGACCTGTTCGAGGGCGCCGCGACGGTGCTGCCGACGGCCCAGATGGCCTGCGCCATCACCGGCTCGGGCGGCCTGCTGCTGTCCCAGTGGCTCGACTTGGAGTTTGTCCAGGAAGTCATCGCCAGTAAGCGTGCCGTCGAGACCCTCATCCCGGCCACCGACGTCGCCATCGAGCTGGGCGGCGAGGACGCCAAGATCATCTACTTCGACAACGGCATCGAGCAGCGCATGAACGGTACCTGCGCCGGCGGCACGGGCGCGTTCATCGATCAGATGGCAACCCTGCTGCACACCGATGCCAGTGGCCTCAACGAGCTCGCGGCCAACGCCACCACCATCTATCCCATCGCCAGCCGCTGCGGCGTTTTTGCCAAGACCGACGTGCAGCCGCTGCTCAACGAGGGCGCCCGCCCCGAGGACGTGGCCGCCTCCATCTTCCAGGCCGTCGTGACCCAGACCATCTCGGGCCTGGCGTGCGGCCGTCCCATTCGTGGCAACGTCGCCTTCCTGGGCGGCCCGCTGCAGTACCTCTCCGAGCTGCGCCACCGCTTCTATCTCACGCTCAACCTGGACGAGGAGCACCGCATTGTGCCCCAAAACGCTCACCTGTTTGTGGCGAGCGGCGCCGCCATGGCGCACGAGTCCAATAAACTCAGCACGTTCCCGCAGCTCATCGAGGCCATCGATGCCCTGGGTGACACGCAGGGTGCCGAGGTCGAGCGCTTGGACCCGCTCTTTGCCACCGACGAGGACTTTGCCGAGTTCAAAACCCGCCACGACACCGAGGTCGTCCCCAAGGGCAAACTCGAAGGCTACAGCGGCCGCGTGTTCATTGGCATCGACGCCGGTTCCACCACCATGAAGGCCGCGCTCGTGGGCGAGGACGGTCAGCTGCTGCACACCTGGTACGGCAACAACAACGGTGACATCCTGGGCACGGCCAAGGTCATCATGGCCGATTTCTACAACCACATTCCCGCCGGCTGCACCATCGGCCACGTGACCACCACGGGCTACGGCGAGGCACTGCTCATCGAGGCCCTCAAGGCCGATTCCGGAGAGATCGAGACCGTCGCGCATCTGCGCGGCGCCAAGGCGTTCCTGCCGGGCGTCGAGTTCATCCTGGACATTGGCGGCCAGGACATGAAGTGCCTGCGCGTCAAGGATGGCGTGATTGAGCACATCATGCTCAACGAGGCCTGCTCGTCGGGTTGCGGTAGCTTTATCGAGAGCTTCGCTGTGTCCATGAACATGGACGTGCGCGCGTTTGCCGATGCCGCCATCCATGCCAAGGCCCCGGTCGACCTGGGTAGCCGCTGCACGGTCTTTATGAACTCGCGTGTTAAGCAGGCGCAAAAGGAAGGCGCCACGGTGGGCGACATCGCAGCCGGTCTGTCCTACTCCGTCATCAAGAATGCCCTGTTCAAGGTCATTAAGCTGCGCGACCCCAAGGAGATCGGCAGCCAGGTGATCGTCCAGGGCGGCACCTTTATGTCCGATGCCACGCTGCGCGCATTTGAGCAGCTCACCGGCGTTCATGCCGTGCGTCCCGACATCGCCGGCTGCATGGGCGCCTACGGTGCGGCCCTGCTCGCCCGCGATCGCGCCGGCGCCGACGGCACCTCGACCATTCTTTCTGCCGAGGACATCGCGCACCTCACCGTGACGCAAAAGCACGTCCGCTGCGGCCGTTGCTCCAACAACTGCCAGCTTACCGTCAACGACTTTGGCGGCGGCAGGCGCTTCATTACCGGCAACCGCTGCGAGAAGGGTGCTGGTCACAAAAAGCAGAAGACCGAGGCCCCCAACCTCTTCAAAAAGAAAAACGAGCTGCTCTTTAACCGCGAGGTGCTGAGCCCCGACGAGGCCCCGCGCGGCACCGTGGGTATTCCGCGCGCGCTCAACATGTACGAGAACTACCCCTTCTGGCATGCGTTCTTTACGCGCCTGGGCTTTAGCGTGCAGCTGTCCGACCAGTCGAGCAAGAAGACCTACCAGGCGGGCATCGAGTCCATGCCGTCCGAGAGCGTGTGCTATCCGGCCAAGATGAGCCACGGCCATGTGATGAACCTTATCGACCGCGATGTCGACTTCATTTGGATGCCGTGCGTGCGCTGGGAGCGCAAGGAGGATCCGACCGCCGGCAACTGCTACAACTGCCCCATCGTTATGAGCTACCCCACGGCGCTGGCGCTCAATATCGACGAGATCCGCGAGCAGAACATCGAGTTCCTGTACCCGTTTGTGCCCTATCACGACAAGACCGAGCTCAAGCGCCGCTTGTACCAGGTGCTCGCCGTCGACCGCGTGGCCGACGCCGAGGCTGGTCGCGGCCGTGTGCGCGGTCCCAAAATCACGCGCTCCGAGGTCGATGCCGCCGTCAACGCTGCCTTTGAGGCCGATGCGCGTTTCCACGAGGACATCCAGACCATGGGCGAGGAGGCTCTTAAGTGGGTCGAGGACCACGGCGGTCACGGCATCGTGCTCGCCGGCCGTCCCTACCATAACGACCCCGAGATCAACCATGCCCTGCCCGAACTTATCTCGAGCTTTGGCTTTGCGGTCTTTACCGAGGATTCGCTCGCGCATCTGGTGAAGCCCGAGCGTCCGATTCGCGTCGTCGACCAGTGGATGTACCACAGCCGCCTGTACGCCGTCGCCCGTTTTGTGACGATGCGCAACGATTTGGACCTGATTCAGCTCAACTCTTTCGGCTGCGGTCTCGATGCCCTGACCACCGACCAGGTGCAGGAGATCCTGGAGGCCAGCGGCAAGATCTACACCGTGCTCAAGATCGACGAGGTATCCAACCTGGGCGCCGCGCGTATCCGTATTCGCTCGCTCATGGCGGCACTCAAAGACCAGGAGGCCGAGCGCTTGGCCGAGGCCACGGCCGCGGGCGAGGCCTACGAGCAGGGCGACGCCGCGCCGGTGGCGCCCTCCACGGATGCCCCCGCGTTCGCGAGCCGCAAGTACACGTTTGAGGCGCAGCGCGAGAGTGCTTCGACCGCATGGCCCAAGGTGCCCTTTACCGAGCAGATGCGCGACGAGGGCTATACCATCCTGTGCCCGCAGATGGCGCCGATCCACTTTGACCTGGTCAAAGAGGTGTTCCGCGGTGCCGGCTACAACTTGGAGCTGCTGCCCTCGACCGATCACGATGCTGTCGAGGCCGGCTTGCGCTATGTGAACAATGACATTTGCTATCCGTCGATCCTGGTAACGGGCCAGATTATGGAGGCCATCGAGAGCGGTCGGTACGACCTGTCCAAGACGGCCGTGGTTATCAGTCAGACCGGCGGCGGCTGCCGCGCCACCAACTACATCGCACTCATCCGCAAGGCCCTGCGCGAGAGCGGCCACCCCGAGATTCCGGTGATCTCGCTTTCGGCCGTGGCGCTCGGCGAGGACAACCCCGGCTTTAAGATTACGCCGGCGCTGCTTAAGCAGGCAGTCTATGCGGTGCTCTTTGGCGACGTGATGATGCAGATGCTCTACCGCTGCCGCCCGTACGAGGCAACGCCCGGTGCCGCCAACGCGCTCTACGAGGAGTACATGGCGCGCGCCCGCAAGCTGGCGCCTAAGTTCAATCGCCACAACTACACCAAGCTGTGCCGCGAGGCCATCCGCGCGTTCGACACCATGCCGCTTGTGGGCGAGGGCACCAAGCCACGCGTGGGCGTAGTCGGCGAGATCCTGGTCAAGTTCCACCCTACGGCCAACAACCACGTGGTCGATGTCATTGAGCGCGAGGGCTGCGAGGCTGTGGTGCCGGGACTGCTTGACTTCTTCCTGTACTCCATGAGCAACGCCGAGCTGCAGAAGGACGAGCTGGGGAGCTCTGCCACGGCGCGCGCTAGCATGCAGGCGCTCATTAAGCTGGTGGACTGGATGCGCACGCCGGTGGAGGAGATGCTCGAAAAGTCCCGCCGCTTCGAGGCGCCCGAGCGCATCGGCACCATGGCGGACAAAGCCCGCACGGTGCTTTCGGTGTGCAACAACATGGGCGAGGGGTGGCTGCTCACGGCCGAGATGCTCGATCTGATTGACCACGGTGCGCCCAACATCATCTGCACGCAGCCCTTCGCGTGCCTGCCCAACCACGTGGTGGGTAAGGCCGTGATCAAGGAGCTGCGCCGTCAGCACCCCGAGAGCAATATCGTCGCGGTGGACTACGACCCCGGTGCGTCCGAGGTCAACCAGCTCAACCGTATTAAGCTCATGATCAGCGTTGCCAAGGAAAACATGCGCGCCGGTAAGGGCTTTAAGCTCGAGAAGGTGGCGCCGCTCGCGATGGACGAGGTCACCGGCCAGATGCGTGCCCATGACGGCTGCGTGAGCTGCGGCTCGGTCGACGAGAGTGCCGTGGCGTCGGTCGCCGAGCGCCTGGGATGCGGCATTAAGAAGTAACTGGCCTGCTTTGGGCTAGATATGAGGCAAACGGGTGGCAGCCGTACCGGCTACCACCCGTTTTTGCTGGACATATGTTGCGCAAACGCCCCAGCTATTACCCCTTACGAACATAGATTTCGGAAGTATGCGGCAAAATCTGAATAGGCCGAGCACACCGGATATGTCCAATCTCTGTACCTGCGGTTTTATTGGCGAAAAACCGGGGTGTGCTCAAGGGTTCCGAAATTTGCCGCATACTTCCGAAAACGACGTCTCAGTGACACCAATAATTGCCCTCGGAACCCTGAGATAATGAACAGATGTAGCCGTTCGCCGCAAATTACCGTCCGTTTATAGAACCTATGCCCGGCGTGCAGTCCTCTTACGGTTGAATAAATACACATCTATGGAATTACGTAAGAGAGGACTGTTCCTATGAGCTACAAGACTGTTTGTGTTGCCGGCGGCGGCGTGTTGGGAAGCCAGATTGCCTTTCAGGCAGCCTACTGCGGCTTCGATGTAACGATTTGGCTGCGCAGCGAGGGCAGCATCGGCCGCACCCAGCCCAAGATCGATCATGTGCGCGAGGAGTACATCGCGGCTATCGAAGGCATGGCGGACGGCACGGGTGAGTGGTGTGCCGGTATCGCCGATAGCGGCCAGCCCTTCGACAAGGAGGTGGCACTCGCTGCCGTCGAGCGTGCCTACTCCACGCTCAAGCTGGAGCTCGATCTTGCCAAGGCCGTGGCCGACGCCGACCTGGTCATCGAGTCTATGGCCGAGGACACCCAGGCAAAAATCGAATTCTACAAGAAGCTCGCCCCGGTCCTCCCGCAAAAGACCGTCGTCGTAACGAACTCCTCTACGCTGCTGCCGAGCACCTTTGCCAAGTACACCGGCCGCCCCGAGAAGTACCTGTCGCTGCACTTTGCCAATTCCATCTGGAAGAACAACATGACCGAGGTCATGGCCCAGAGCCAAACTGACAAGCGCTACTTCGACGAGCTCGTCGACTTCGCCAACGACATCCGCATGCTGGCGCTTCCCGTCAACAAGGAAAAGAACGGCTACCTGCTCAACTCCATGTTGGTGCCGTGGCTGCTTTCGGGCCTTGACCTGTATGTCTCGGGTGTGAGTGATCCCAAGAGCATCGACCTCGCGTGGACGCGCGGCACCGGCGCTCCCAAGGGCCCGTTCCGCGTATTCGACACGGTGGGCATCCAGACGGCCTACAACATCGTCATGCAGTATCAGAAGGTCCCGGGCCTGGTGAGCCCGCTGCTCAAAAAGATGATGATGCCCTACAACTTTAAGGCTATGGCGTCCGTCCTCAAGAAGATGCTCGACGAGGGCAAGCTGGGTGAAAGCTCGGGTGAGGGCTTCTTTAAGTACTAACAATGATCCCTCGGGGACGGAGGAAAACGGATCATTTTTGGTCGCCAGCAGTGAGAGGATGGACCCAGAAATAGAAAGGAGTGGCAATGGGCCGGCTCGGGCTTTGAGGACAAGCTGCTGCAAGCCCAGGGCGATTTTTCGCTCAACGCGGGCCAGCACAGCGTGACGTATCTGTCGAGTTCTGACACGGCAACGACCGGTCGCTACCAGGTGCTGCTGTACGACAACAACTTTGGTGCGGCCGAAAGCTATCCCAAGTTCGACTGGGGCCAGCTGGGCGCCGCGGTGGTGACCGACTACAACGAGGGCACGCATTCGTTTGGGCGCATCTTTACAGTGGACGAGACGGCGCGCACCTACGAGCTTGTGGACCAGATCGCAGTACCGTTTTCAGGTTACGTCAACAGCGCGCAGCGCGTCGGCAATTCGAACAGCATGCTCGTGGCATCGGGCCAGGCCAAGACCTTTACCGAGTGCGATCGGTACGGTCTGGCCATCACCACCCACGAGATGGAAGCCGAGAAGTACATCTATCGCGTGTTCAAGTACGAGCTGTAGGCCGCCCCGCATCACTTCACGTCAAACTCCACGCGATCGAGTTCGGGCACATTGAGGTCGATGAGCTTGCGAGCGACGTGGCGGTCGTGTGCCCCGAGCGCCTCGCTTGTCGTCACATGGGCGACAATCTCGCGCTCGACGATGCCCTCCTCCTCGCCTTCGGTAGCCGAGGTCTCGACGGCGACGGTGTAGTCCTTAAAGCCTGGCAGCACCGCCGCAAGCTCGCGCGTGGTTTCGGTAACGCCGTAGCCGTCCTGCACGCCGGCCTGCGCCGAGCCGATAGACCCCGCCGTCATAACGATGCAGGGGATGGCAAAGATCACCGTGCCCACGATGATGCGGCGGCGCACCTTGCGCGATAGCTCGTCGACCTCGGCATTTTCCTCAGCAGTTACAACGCCGTCGCCGTTCAGGTCGCGCTTGAGCGGCACGCGCAAAAGAAGCAGCACGGCCTCGGCGGCCAGTGCGATAAAGACCACGTTGATGCCAAACTCGTAAAGCGCCGAGAGAAACAGCGACCCGCTTGCGATGGCGATGCCATAGCCGGCCGCGCACAGGGGCGGCATGAGCGCGGTCGCCACAGCCACGCCGGCGATGAGCGTGGCGGGTTCCTGGTCGCGCGAGTTGCCCAGGCCACCCGCAAAGCCGCCTGCGAGTGCGACGGCAAGGTCCCACACAGTCGGTGTCGAATTGTCGATGATGGCGGCCGTGGTGGTGCCAAGGGGCGAGAGCTTAAAATACAACGTGGACGTGACCAGGCAAAAGGCCATCTGTAGAGCCAAGCCCGCGACGGCCTCAAGGGTAATCTCGCGGTCGAGCGTGGCGATGCCGTATGCCATGGCAAGGACCGAGCCCATGAGCGGGCAGATGAGCATGGCGCCTACAATGGCGATATCCGAGTCGATATCGAGGCCGATGCTCGCAATCAACATGGCAATGATCAGGATGCATAAGTGCGAGCCAGTCAGGCGCGCCCCGTTTACAAAGCGCTTGCGAATCACGTGATAGGGCGCGCGCCCCTCGCGAATGTTGAATGCCTGCTTTAGAAAGCGGCTTGCGTTCTCCATGGCCTCGCTGTGGGCGGGGCGGATGCCATGGCGCCGATGATGGCGTTCGCGCAGTCGCTTGAGCTGTTGTTTATCGAGTTCCATGTCCACCTCGTATTGCCGTAGGAACGCGGGTGCGTTCGCAGCATGTACTCTACACCGTGACGGGCGGGGTGGTCATCTTGACATGGAACTTAGGCGAGCAGGCAAAGGAAGACGCGCCACATGCGAGTACTGCTGAGGGTTTCGGCAGATACAAAAAAGCGCGGGGCCGGATGGTCTCCGACTCCGCGCTCTGTACGGGTACGTTGTTGTTGGGTTTAGCCCAGCAGGCTCAGGCCAACAGAGACAAACGCCAGGATAACGCCGACGATAGACTCGCCACCGAGCAGGCCGCTGGCGACAACCAGGCCCTGCTCCTGGAAGGCGGCGTCCTTGGCGGCCTTCTCCTCGTCCGAAAGACCGGCGTTGGCATCGCGGTGAGCGGCCCACTTGTCGTAGGCGAGCTTAACGCAGGAGCCCAGGAAAGCCGTGAGCGACATATAGAACGGCAGGTACACGCCCAGACCGATCATCATGGCCGGAATGCCGAGCCAGTACATGACGATGCCGGCGATAAAGCCGCCCGCGAACCACGGCACGCTCGGGATGCCCGAGACCATGGTGGCGACCACACTTGCCTGCGCGGCCACAAAGCTCTTGTCGGGGCCAAAGGCGTCCGGACCATAGGCAGTGACGAGCGCGACCATGACGGC